>NZ_DOTK01000078.1:83805-134616 GCF_003521185.1 Brevibacillus sp. | reverse complement strand
TGGGTAGCCTCCTACCCGATCGTACAAAATGGTGCTGATCAGCCTGCCATGTTGTTGATCGTGCCGCGCGGATAGTAAATGTTGACGTGATCGATGTAGAGTTTCTCCGGCTTGCCGCCCGTTCCGCTAAAGATGATTTTCAACTCGTAGTCAGGCGTAACTTTGTACGTGTAGATGGTTTCACCTGCTGCGGTCGTGGCACTGTTCGGCTTGCCCAACGTTTGCAGAACTTCCGCTTGGCTGATTGCTTGCAGGCGTGCATCGTAGGAGCGAATATCCACGACTTGCATGCCTTTGTTGAAGGCGAAGACCAATCCTTTGTCCATGTAGGTATTGTAGGTAATTCCATTGAAGGTCGCGACGATATCTGGTTTGCCGATCTGTTTTTCGATGTCATCAAATAAGTCTTTTTCGACGCGATATTCGCTGCCGAAAGTTTGCCCGTTTTTGGCCAGATCGCGGATGCTTTGCAAAATATCGGCATTGCTTCCGTACAGCATCAGGTTTTTGTTGCCTTGCGGGTAGTAGACGTTGTAGCGAACCAGGACGAGATCCTTGGCACTGGCGGTTTTCTTGCCTTGGAAGATAAACTTGATTTGGTATTTGTCTGTTACGTCGTATGTGTAAATCGTTTTACCGGCGAACTCGGAAATACGGCCGGGTTTTCCCATCGCCTTTTCCACCATGTCCGCATTGAGTTTCGCCAAGCGGGGATCGTTCGTGCGGATATCGACCACCTGCATGCCTTTGTTGTAACCGAACACGACACCGCGTTTGGCATAGGTGGAGTAGGTCAGGCCGTTTGCCTGATCGGTATGATCCGGCTTGCCCCAATCTTTTTCGACTTGATCAAAAACAGTCTGCTCCACGCTGTAAGGAACCTCAATCACTTTGCCTTTTTCGGCGTCTTTGCGGATGAGCGGCAGCAATTGCTCCGATTGCGGCTGAACAGGCGCAGGGGTTACGGCATTTCCTTTTCCAGCCGCTGGGCCAGGGGAAGCAGAAGTCGAGCCGGGCGTGTTGCTTGTGATTGATTCCGGCATGGTGCTTTGCTGGTTGTTGCTGATGAGGGTCGCTCCCATCCAGATCGTCGCCGCCAGAACAGAGCATACGGCCAAGCCTTTACCCAGAGCAGAGAAGCGGCCGGGGGAAGCGGCTGTTCGTTTAGGCAAGGAATGAGTGTCAGTCGAGCGGATCGTGGAGATGATTTCCTGTTTTTTATCCTGGTTCATTTTCATGTCAGGTAGTCCTTTCATGTCGTTTAGAAGCTGGTCGTCTGTTTTAGATGGCATCGCCTACCATCTCCTTTCTGTCTTGCATCAAATGCTCTTTTACCGCCTTCATGGCCCGGTGCATGGTCACGTTTACTTTGTTTTCCGACCAGTCGAGAATTTCGGCCGTTTCTTTGGGGGATAGCCCCTTTATCCCGCGCAAGATCAAGACTTCGCGATAAGCGGGCTTCATTTTTCTGACGGCCTGGTACAGGGCTTGCTGTTCGGCGTGCAGATGCAAAATTTCCTCCGGCGTTTTTGCTTCCGATTGAACCCCGGCAAGCCATTTGTCCGGCAGCCAGTTGCGCAGCCGATTTTTGCGGGCAAAGTCGATCGCTGTATGTCTGGCGATGGTGAGCAGCCATGTTTTCGGTTGCGATCGGCCTTCGAATGACTCCAGTGACCGCAGCGCCTTGAGGAACACATCCTGGACAAGATCCTCCACGTCCTTGTTTCCGGTGTAGTAGACGAGGAACTTGTAGATGTCGTCGCTATAGCGCAGAAACCATTGCTCGATGATGCTGTTTTTGTCCATAGCTGAACCACCTTTTATGCTTTCTACTTGTAATTTGACGACCAAGGCGTGCTTTCATTACAAAAGACGAAAAAAAACTGCCGGAAACATGACCGACAGTTTTTGGAAAGAACGTTATGAGTGCAACATGGAATCGCGTGTAAACCAGAGCCGATAACTCAGCATGCTGATCAGAACGGCGGAGACAGCAGCAGACGAGCTGAAGCTGAGCATGATGAGAATCTGGTAACGAACAGCTTCGATGGGACTGGCGCCAGCAATAATCATCCCCGTCATCATGCCGGGCAACTGGACAAGCCCAATCGTTTTCATCGTATCAAAAGTAGGAATCATGCTTGCTTTCACGGCGCGCTTGAGGACGATTTGCACCGCTTGCCGGGTAGTCGCTCCCAGGCACAAAAGCGCCTCGATCTCGCCGCGCGAGGTTTCCACTTCCCTGTTCATATGGGTAAGAAACAGGCTGCAAACGATCATGGAGCTGCCGATAATCATGCCGCTCATCGGAATCAAGTACTGAGGTGTCGGCGAAACCAGTCCGAGCGTCACCAACAGCCCCATGGTGACCAGCTCCGTGAGCGCAAGCGAAAGAGCGATGCGCCCAAAAATGCCGCGCAGCTTTTTCGCTTTGCTCGCCGCGTTCCAGGAGGCGACGGCAATCATCATGGCGATGAGCAGCAAAATGAACAAGATGCTGTCCGAATGAAAGACGAAATGCAACACGTAGCCAATCGCCAAAAGTTGCAGCGTCGAGCGGATCGTGCCGACGGCAATTTCCTTTTCCAGCCCAAGCCGCTGCCACAAGGAGAGGAGGAGGGCAATCAGTACGAAGGCAAATGCGATCCAGATCGATGTATACGTCATATAGGGTGTACCTCTTTCGCGCCTGGATGAGCTTGTGCTAGTGATGTCTGCAAAAAGTCCCGCGCCTGTTCGGTGGGCGGCGCCTGAAAAAACGCGTGGCTGGGCATGTCTGCCTGCAGCTGATGATCTGCCATGAACCAGATGCGTTCGCAGTTGTTTTTCGCCTCTTCCAGATCGTGCGTGACCCAGAGGATGGTCGTGCCTGTTTGTTTGTGCAAATCGACGAGCAATTGCTCGGTTGCCAGTTTGCTTCTCGTATCCAGCGAGGCTGTGACTTCATCCAATAGCAGAACAGCCGGACGCAGGAGCAGTGTCCGCACGAGGGCTACACGCTGTTTTTCGCCGCCAGACAGTTGCTGCGCTGGCTTCGTCCATTCGACCTGTTCCAGATGAAGCTGTTCAAACAGGGCGCGGGCGAGCTGTTGGTCAAAAGGGCGCTGGTGCAGCATGCTTGCGGTTCGCAAATTGTCTTCTACCGTACCGGGCAGCATGGTCGCCTGCTGGGCGACGTAGCTCATTTTCATTCGCCACAAGGCGCTCGGCCATTGCTCCATTGCTTTTTGCTCCATTCGGACGGTTCCGTGATCGGGAGCCAACAGTCGGCCTAAAATGCGGAGCAGCGTGCTTTTGCCCTGACCGGATTTTCCGAGGATTCCAATAATAGCAGGTTCTGAGATGGTTGCGTTCAAGTCGCGAAAAAGCCAGGAATCGGCAGAAGCGAAAACTTTTTTGCCCAACGATTCAATCTCCATGACGGTGCTCATGCAAATCCCCCCATCAACGGCAAAACACCGAAGAGGACGAGTCTTCGGTGTTTCTCCTTACGGCTATCTATGTACTTATTTGTGCTCCGACAGCCATTGTGCAACCGCTTGAATTTCTGGTTGCTTTTTCAGCATTCCTGGAGGCATGCCGCCTTTACCTTCTTTGATAATTTTGGCGATGTCTTCAGCGCTGTAAGTTGCCCCGACTTTGGTCAGGTTTGGACCTGCGATTCCTTCAAGGTTTTGCCCGTGACAGGAAGCACAGTTTTGTTTGAAAATAGCTGCAGCGTCAATGTTGGCAGTAGGTGCGCCGCCACCTTGAGCTTCTTCCCCATGTTTTGGCGGGAAAATAATCGATCCTACGAGTGCAATGAGAAAAACTAGAAACAAGATACCAAACGAAGTGAAAAAGGCCTTCGCGGAATCAATTACGTCGTTTTGATTCATGTCTTTTTTGTTGGACCCAGCCATTTGACAAAGACCTCCCGATGCAAATAATAAAGGTTCAACTGCAATTTTACGGCAAAATCTTGACAGTTGCAAGGCGACTGCCAAACAGACAAAGAAAGTACACAATTTGCCAATTTTGTGTAAACAATCTTTCACTATCTCTATCTATTGTGCCTAAAAAGTCGGAGATTATTTTGCGGATGATTGCTCCACATATAATGGAAAGGATAGCGGGTTGCTGTAACCAGACAAGTATGATAAAGTGGTTATATTGGTTTTTTACCGCCTTGGAAATCCGTTTTGAGGTGAATGTAGATGGCATTGGCTGCGAAAATTTTACTTGTGATCGCAAGTATTGGCTTAATTATCGTCGTGTTGCTGCAATCTGGAAAGAGTGCCGGCCTTTCGGGAGCGATTGGTGGCGGTGCAGAGCAACTGATGGGCAAACAAAAAGCCCGTGGGATTGACGCACTTTTAGGGAAACTGACCGTTGTATTTGCGGTTGCTTTCATGATTTTTGCGATTTTGCTCGGGTATTTCTTGAAAACAGGAGCGTAATAGACGAATAGCCGAAAGACAGCGAGTGCGACTTGCTGTCTTTTTCGCTATTCCGATTGCGATGTGGATGAACGGTGAATACTACATAGTAATGGAGAAATGGAACAGCGCGGTAGAGCCACGCGAAAAAAGGAGGTTTGTGAATGACAGATCAAGAAAAAATACTCGCGTTCATGCGCGAGCAGGCCTATCACCCGATGACAGTGAAGGAACTGGAGGAAGCGTTTGAAATCAAGGACTCAGCTTCCTTCAAGGAACTGGTGAAGACGCTGAACGCACTGGAAGCCGGCGGAGAGATTATCCGCACTCGTGCGAATCGATATGGTGTACCTGAAAAAATGAATTTGGTGCGCGGACGTCTGCAAAGCCATCCAAAAGGCTTTGGGTTTATCATCCCGGAAACACCTGACATGGAAGATGTATACGTACACGCCAACGACATGAACGGAGCGATTCACGGTGATACCGTGCTGGTTCGTGTGGAAAAGGAAGCGGGCGGCAATCGCCTGGAAGGACGGATCGTTCGCATCGTCGAGCGGGGAATGACCCAAGTTGTCGGGACGTTCAAGGACGAGACGTACTACGCGTTTGTCATCCCGGATGAAAAGCGGATTGGCAAAGACATTTTCATCCCGAAAACGGCGTACAACGGAGCGGTAGACGGCCACAAAGTAGTCGTCAATATCGTCCGCTACCCGGAAGGACGGGTGAATCCAGAAGGAGAAATCGTCGAGATTCTGGGGCACAAAAACGACCCGGGAGTCGATATCCTGTCGATTATCCGCAAGTTCAATCTGCCGGAAGCGTTCCCGGATGAGGTGCTGGCGGAAGCAGAGGCTTCGCCGGACGAAATTTCCGAAGACGAAATCAAGGAACGCCGCGATCTGCGCGACCGGATGATGGTCACAATCGACGGAGCGGACGCGAAGGATTTGGACGATGCCGTGTCGCTTGAAGTGTTGCCGAACGGAAATGTAAGGCTTGGCGTGCATATTGCCGACGTCAGCTATTATGTCCGTGAAAAGTCTGCGCTGGACAATGAAGCGTATCGCCGGGGTACGAGCGTCTATTTGGTCGACCGTGTCATCCCGATGCTGCCGCACCGCTTGTCGAACGGGATATGCAGCTTGAATCCAAAAGTGGATCGGCTGACGATCTCCTGCGATATGGAGATGGACCAAAATGCGCAGCTGGTGAAGTACGATATTTTCCTCAGCGTTATCCGTACCAACGAGCGCATGACGTACGCCGATGTGCGCAGCATCCTGGAAGACAAGGACGAAGCTTTGCTTGAGAAGTACAGCGAGCTTGTCCCGATGTTCGAGGAAATGAAGAAGCTGGCACTGAAGCTGCGTTCCAAGCGGATGCAGCGCGGAGCCATCGACTTCGATTTCCGCGAAGCGAAAATTTTTGTCAACGAAGAAGGCGCACCGACAGAGATCGGCTTCCGCACGCGCTCGATTGCCGAGCAGATTATTGAAGAATTTATGCTGGCAGCCAACGAGACAGTGGCAGAGCATTTCCACTGGATGAAGCAGCCGTTCATGTACCGCATTCACGAAGACCCGAACGCGGAGAAGCTCATGTCTTTCATGGAGTTTATCACGAACTTCGGCTATTCGATCCGGGGAAAAGGCAACTCTGTACATCCTCGTGCGCTGCAACAGCTCTTGGAGGAAGTCAAAGGCACGCCGGAAGAAATCATCATCAGCACGGTCATGCTGCGTTCCATGAAGCAAGCGCGCTACGACGCGGAAAGCCTCGGTCACTACGGGCTGTCCACCGAGTTTTACACGCATTTTACATCGCCGATTCGCCGCTACCCGGACCTGATTGTCCATCGCCGCATTCGGGATTGGATCGAGCAGGGCAACAACCTGTCAGAGAAGCGTTTGGCGTATTGGGCGGAGCAAATGCCGGTTATCGCCGAGCACGCTTCCCAGCGCGAGCGACTGGCTGTGGACGCCGAGCGTGAGACGGACGACCTGAAAAAAGCGGAGTTCATGAAAGAGCACATCGGAGAAGAATTTGAAGGCGTGATCTCCAGTGTTACCTCGTTCGGAATTTTCGTGGAGCTGCCCAATACGATCGAGGGGCTGGTGCACATCAGCTTCCTGACCGACGATTACTATCACTACCATGAGAAGATGTATGCGCTGGTAGGGGAGCGAACTGGCAAGCAGTACCGCATCGGGGATGTTGTGCAGGTTCGCGTGGCGAGTGTCAACGTGGATGAACGCACCATCGATTTTGAAATCGTCGGCATGACCAAAGCGGCAGGTTTCCGCGGCAGCCGCGAACGTACACCGCGCGTCATCGACGGACGCGGAGGAGAGCGCAAGCCGACTCGCGGCAAGCAGGATCGTTCCCGCGGAGGCCGCCCAGAACGGCCAGATCGCCAAAAGGACAAAAAGCACCCGGCTGAAATCCGGCAAAAATACAAGGATCGCCGCAGAAGCGAAGGAACCAAAGCTTCTCGTCCACCAGCTTCCGGATCAGCAGGTGCCAAGGAAGAGGTACTGCCAATCGGGACGGGCGGAGAGGAAAATCAATCACAGAACCAGAAAGGCTTCTGGGAAGATTTTGTCCGCTCCAAAAAGAAAAACCGCAAGAATGTAGCCAGCCAGGTCAAACGGAAACGCCGTTAAACGATTGTATAAGAGCCAAGGGGGCTTGATTTGAGTGCCAATCGGCCAGGAAAGCCCCCGAAGCTTCCGGGAAAATCGCTTGCCACCATCGGCAAAATTTGCTAGACTAACTGTTACGATACGCAGTACGTACGAGTGAGGTGATCTCCATGTCAAAAGATAAAACCGGGACCAAGACAGTCGCCCAAAACCGAAAAGCACGCCACGATTACCACATCGAGCAAGTATTCGAAGCAGGCATTGCCCTGACCGGAACGGAGATCAAGGCCGTGCGTGCAGCGCGCGTCCAGCTCAAAGACAGCTTTGCCCGCGTGCAAAATGGCGAATTGCTGCTGTACAACGTGCACATCAGCCCGTACGAGCAGGGCAACCGTTTCAACCATGAACCGGAGCGCACCCGCAAGCTGCTGATGAGACGGCTGGAAATCCTCAAGTTGAACGGTCTGATCCGCGAAAGAGGCTACTCGCTGGTTCCGCTGAGCATTTATTTGAAAGGCGGCTGGGCCAAAGTTGAGCTTGCTCTCGTCAAAGGGAAGAAGAACTACGACAAGCGCGAAGACCTCAAGAAAAAGGACGCAGCCCGCGAAGTCGAGCGCGCCTTGCGCGACCGCCAAAAGGCATAATGGATGGCTATGGCAAGCCTGGCAGCAATCAACGTTGAGTTTCCGCCATCGCTTGTGCTATAGTAGTGGAACAACAGCAAGCGGTACAAGCTTGCATGGACTGACTTGTAAACAACAGTCTGGATGTCGATAATGGCTCGTCATCTGGACTTTTTCTCACCTTATACCTCGGGGGCGTTCTGGATTCGACGGGGATGGTAGAGCATGAGAAGCGAGCCGGGGGGTTGCGGACCTCGTCACCAACGCAAACGCCATTAACTGGCAACAAACAACTTTCTCTCGCTGCTTAATAACCAGTGAGGCGCTACCATTCCATCGCCCATGTGGCATGACTAGCGCTCAACTTTAGTGGGATACGCCGGAGGCTTCCGCCTGGAGCCAAAGGAAGAAGATCAATCAGGCTAGGTAACGGGTCAGCGCGTCACTCCGCGAATCCGTCGCCGAAATTTAAATGAGTGACTGCGCTCGGAGATGCTCATGTATCGCTGTTTTCGGACGGGGGTTCGAATCCCCCCGCCTCCACCTAACAAATCCACAATTTTGATCTTGAAGATAACATCTACATGCTCTTTGTAGACAATCACCTTTTCTACATAACTACCGATAAACTTCTTGATTTCTGGAATGTTTTTCTCAGCTACATAAGCCTTGAACATGCCAAACAGTTGTCGCAGGATGTCCTCTGTGATGACTGTTTTTTTGTTGTCCATTCCCAGCTCTGTGATGCTGAATGTAAGATTGTTTTTCTGTTCCTCCAATTCTGTCATTTTCTCCAGGAAAGACGCTTGGGTAAAGCCTTGGGCGACTGCCGAAACGATGTTGTCGAGTTGCTTGCTGACGTCTTGCAGTTTTGCTTTTAGTGCTGACATTTCTGCCTGTCTTTCGGTATTCAATGAATTCTGGTGTTCGTTCAGCTGTTCGACAAGCTGGGGAATCACATCGTCATTGAAAATCTTGCTGTGCAGCTCGGAGATGACGAAGTTCTCGATATGTTCCCGGCGCAGCTCCTTGTTGTCGCAGTTCTTCTTGTTGTCTCGATTCCCGCAGCGGTAGGTGACGTACTTCATTTTGTTTCTGCCAATGGGACGGCAGTTTCCCATCATGGCGAATTCTTGACCGTGTTTTTCCAGGCACTCGCCACAGAAAATCAGGCCGCTTATCAGGTAGGATTCTTTCGCTTTGTAAGCAGCGGGGGAGCGCTTATTTGCTTTCATTTTTTCTACGACCTTTTGGTAGTCCTCGGGGGAGACAAGCGCTGGCATGCCATCGGGAACGCGAATTACGTCATCATCACCTTTAACAGAGTGTCCGTTGCGTTTGCCGAAAGCGTTTTTGCTTGCCGTCTTGTTGAAGACGTACACACCGCTGTACTTTTCATTACGCAGTATGTCGTGAATGCTGTTCTTGCCGAACGGCTTTCCCAGCTTGGTTTTGTATCCTTTGGCGTTTAAAGCGTCGATAATCTTATTGTAACCATAACCATCCAGGTACATAGAAAAGATCATCTTGACAGGAGCGGCTTCGGTTTCGTTGATTACATACTGTTTGGTAATCGGGTCTACGTCGTAGCCGAGGGGAGGGAGGCCCCCAGTGTGTTTGCACTGGTAGGCGTTCTCCTTCATGCCCTTCATTACTTCGCGGGCGAGGTTTTTGCTGTAGTATTCGGCCATTCCTTCCAGCAGAGATTCGAGAATGACGCTTTCCGGTGAGCCATCCAGGTTCTCGGTGACGCTGACAAGCTTGACACCGTTCTGTTTCAGCTTGCGTTTATAGGTGGCGCTGTCGTATTTGTCACGGCTGAAGCGGTCCAGCTTGTGGACGATGACCACTTCAAACAATTCGAGCGAGCTGTCCTGAATCATCTTTTGAAATTCGGGGCGCTTGTCCGATGTTGCGCTTTTGGCACGGTCAGCGTAGACTTTTACAATGTCGTAGTAATTGCGCTTGGCGTACTCCTCGATAGCTCTGATTTGTGCGTCGATTGACTCGTCGCGTTGGTTGTCGCTGGAGAAGCGAGCGTAGATGGCTGCTTTTTTGTTCATGTCTAGTTTCCCCTCTTTAAAAATAGGTTTGCCCTCCGATTTAAGAGAGAGGGAGTGAAATGCTATCGAGTCAAATCTTCATATATCCTACCGAGTAGACTAACTGCAGGAGAGAAATAATGTCGATCAGCATCGAAATCAGACGGTTCTTCTCTTATCAAGGTTAGCTTCTCAGGAATGTAGTGACCGATCTTTAAGTTTTTACGTAAAATCGTTGCTTTGTATGATTGGATCATTTTGCTTTTCACACCTTTATGGATTAGTTAGTCTATGAAATCCATATCAAATGAATCCTAATTGTCTGGTCTGAAATTGTTTGGCTCGTACTTGAAGAGATCGTCAAAGTACAAATCATCAAAGTATTGATCTTCGTCAAATGGATCAAAGCTTATATGTGGTATATCTTCAGGTAGTAACATCAAAGAGTAGTCTCCGAAATCAAGAATCCATACTGTCAAATTGAAATGGGGATAATTACTCTCAACCTCATATTCTTGGCAACGAAAAGGGTGCTCCTGTCTGTGTGTGATGTGTAGAACATATTTTTCATTGATTGCTTTTGACTTTAGTTCGAATATTTGTGCCCAATCCATTTCCAAATCGTTAGCGACTAGTTGGTCGATGAAACTATATAAAAGGAGTTTCAATTCGTCAGAAAGAATCTTATTGATGGTTTTAGAAGTACATCTTGGAACAAATTCTTGTTTCATTCAAACCAAGTCCTTTCACTTTCAATCACCGCATGTAACTAAAAGGGTCATAGATATAAGATCAACTTGAAAATCAGTTGATTCGAAAAAGAGTGTCGAAAGATTCAGTCGGATCACTATTGTCGCTTTTGACGCTACTGACGCAACAAGTTGTTGTAAATCGATGACACAATCAATTCGTTGCCGTCGTCAGGAGGAAATGCTTCTAGAAGGGAATACGTTTGGCTTTTCTTAGCTATGTGACCTCAAATATTAGAGGGTTCGGATTCCTTAGAAGAATTACCATCAGCATCTAATTCAGTTTCACGGTTTCTTGTGATCGTCGCCATTTTTGCTTTTCCTCCATGACGAATGTCAATGAAAATGTCTTTTTCTTGTAAATTGGATCGAATTTCTTTGACTCTACGGCTTAAGGAATGGGGAGCTCCAGGCCACTCTTTGGAGTGGGTATCGATCCTTTCAATTTTTGCAATCTTCTCCAATTCGTGTAGAAGATCAGTAACGGTCCCATGCCAAAGATCGGTGCGAGACATTAGCGCTACGATGGCTTCGGCTACAGGACTTGTAGAAATAGCCTCTTCGTTTGCTTTAATCTGGTTTACCTTGTAGGCTTTCAGAAAATATTCTCCTTTGAATCCCATAGCTTCAGTAATGGCATATCCCCATCGAGTGAAGTCTGCCATTCTAGGAAGCCACTCCGGATGCACGTTAGGGTAAATTTCAATTGCTTTTGAAAGTACTTTCATTGCACCACCAAGAATAAATGGTTTATCTCTTTCAAATTGTTCCCAAAGAAGTCGCTCTTCCTTACGCTCGTTTTCGTCAACTCGATCCAATTCTAGAATGATGGATCGGTCTATTAAGTCGGCTTTCGTAGCTACCACATTGATGCCGTTAAGCGTCACGCAACCTTTAAATGACAAAATAGCTTCTTCATCGTCTGAATATAATTTTCTTTTGGTAATGGTTCCACCAGTGACGGCTGTACAGAGCAGGTTACTCTGTTCTGTGGAAATGCTAGTCAGGTTATCAAATGATGTCATGTAGTTATTATGGAGTGACAGGGCCAAATCACTTGTACTACGTGGCATAGAAAGCAAATTTGAGATCGCTGGATCAATTATTTCTTTTGTCATTCTCATGGACGTAGACTTTGCCGCTCCCTTTTCACCGAAGAAAACAAGTACTGGATGTGGAATATCTGGAATTAAACAGGAGATTAAATAAACCAGATACAATAACTTATCTGTATTTCTCTTTAGTCGAATGTGTTTTAGAATTCGCCGTACATCACCGCTAAAGTCGGGCATGGCTTGGGCTTTCATGTTTCGTTTGCTGATGAAAAAGAGCGGAGGAGCATCAATTACTTTACAATCTCCGGGGGAAATCTCTATTACTCTCGATTTTTCATCGTTTAAATTGTAGTAAAAATTATTGTTGTGCTCTCCTATCCGAAGGCAAAGTTCATGTTGATTTCCGTCGAAGATAGCTTCAGCTTCAAGTTGACTTTGAGCTTGATTCACGGAGTCAGGAGACGGGGATTTCCCGTTCCTTTTGTAATAATGTGACAGCAGAAAACGGGAATAATCCTTGCTTTTCACCTTCATTGTTCGGGTTCTTCCATCTAAACAAACTTCGGCATAGGCTTCGTTTGAAGGGTCATGGAAAAGATAGGAGTAATCATGTCCAATCCGAATGAGCAAATCTGCTTGAGTTTCTTCTTTTATTGATTCGCCGCCTTCTTGAAAAACGTAAGGTGTAGGCTTGGAATTTGACATTTTTTTCTCCTCTCGGGCTTGCCACACTTTTTGAGCGAATAAAAGCGTCAAAAGTGTCAGTACAGGAATGATGCTGTTGACTGTAGTGACGCTTTTGGAGGGAGGAAGGACCGTCACCATTCCTTCCCCACACGGTACGGCATTCAGACTGTTCTGCATTGTCGGAATTAATTTGCTTGTCCTGGTAATGTAAAAGAAAAAGTACTAATTAAATTCGTCAACAGTAAAGACGATATTGTAATCGCGAATACCTAGATTAGACAGAATGGAAGTAATTCTAGGTCCAAAAAACTCCATTGTGACCCAGATAATATCACAAATGGTATATACAAAGGGTCCTTCTTTAGAATGATAGTAGAACTCGATGAACCCGTTTTTGCATTGATTGTGAATATATTCAAAATGATTATTGAAATGCAATTTTATCTCCTCAATTTGTTTGATGTCACAATTGATGTGAATTTTAAAGTCGGAAATATAAAATTCTTCTCCTTCATCAACTCTGAGCATCAAACTAAATCGTTGGTCAATAAATTCTCCTATATATTTTTCCAACTCTGCTTTTCCCAATCTAGCAATACCCTTTATAAGGGTTTCTCTATGTTCGGGTAAATAGCTTGGTGCTAAGAAATGTTGTTCTTCTGAGATGGTAATAACAATGGAATTTTCCACTTCTGGATATTCAAGATGTTTAATATTTGGTAAGACTTCAGCAGTCAATGTAATTTCATTAGGCGTTACCAGATGTGTTTCACTTAGTTGCTTGAAATAACTGATGATCTCTCCTTCTGAATAGACTTGCAGCAAAGTTGGTAAGCAAATTTCATGGCTTATTGCATCTCCGGAGAATATAGAATAACCGGAAATACCAAGCGCTCCTTGTGAAATAAGTGTTTTAAGATACAGAACAGAATCCAGTGACTGTACACGTAGAGTTTGAAACTCGTATTGAAGTTTTTCCATTTTCCTGCTCCTTTCGAATGTGTTGGCAGCGAATGAAAAAATAAAAGCGCCAGCAAGAAACCTAATGAATCTAAGGACTCATTAGGAAACTTACTGGCGCAAATCGTCGATTCGCTTTTTGTCGTCACTTTTTGAACATAATGTTCTTTCATCGTGCCGGCCAATTTAATTGTTGAGAAATAATATAACATGTCATCGATACTCTGTAAAGTATAAAGTGTAAAATAAAAATTATACTAGACAAGCCAGTTAAAATGAACTAACGCTAGGCAAAGTGATGCACAGCCAGATGGTTATCATGTATGCAAATTACCTAGGAATCGCAATGTAGACAATGGCTTCTTTCCTACGGATTCCATCTATCCATTGCATAACCTCTGATCAAGTAATCCTCGCCATTTCTCTTACTTTTTGTATTTCAGTACGACAGCCAGAACGACAATGGCTAACTCTAAGACTAGTCGACCCATTCTATCTCTCCTCTCAATACTCTTCAGGCAGGAGCATAGTTGCGTACTCCCCCGAATCTATGACCCAAACGGTGACTCCAATGGTCAAATTCTCGATGTGGTTGACGTAGAACTCTTCCTGATGGAATGGCTGCTCCTGCCGATTCAATATCTTCTGCACTGGCTCTTCGTCCACCCACTCTGCTGAAAGCTCGAACACTTGTAGGTAGTGAAACTGATCTCCACGCTCCTGCCTTTTCTCAAGGATGCCCCACAGGAGGAGCTGCAGTTCAAACGGTAAAACTTCATTGACTCTACGTGTCACGTATCGATCTGAGCAAAACGGTTTCCGCGTTTCCATCCTTACATGTACCCTCCTTCTTTCAAGCTAACGCACGCACCCTCCGTACCAACAATGATGTGATCAAGTATGGTGATCCCCAGTATCTCTCCGGCTTCTTGTAGCCTCCTTGTAACTTTCAGGTCTTGGTTGCTGGGAGTAGGGTCACCACTCGGATGGTTATGTGCAACTATCACTGCTGCACTATTCGCGAGTATGGCAGTTTTGTACACTTCCCGTGGGTGGACGATGCTTGCGTCCAGGGAACCTACCGAAACAGTGTGAATGGCTGTTGGTTCATTCTTGGTGTTGAGGCAAAGCAAAAAGAACTGCTCCCGATCTGTCTCTTGCAGAAACTTTTGGAACAGCCCTACAGCATCCACTGCCATTCGGATTCTACGTTGAGGGTATAGGAGACTGGACTCCTTAACCATTTTGATTCGAACAATGTTGACCCGTTTCGCTTTTTCTTTGACAGTTTTCATTCTACATTCTCCTCTAACCACGTCTTTATTTCATCGTCATTCGCAACGGTTTCCTCAGGAACATAGAAGATCATCCCGTCATCATTGGAGAAAACGACCACTACCTTGTACCAAACCTCTCCTTCTCTTTCATTTTTTTCGATATACTCTGGCATGCAGCCTAGCAATCCATTCTGTGCCCATTTCAGTCCGACCATACTCAAGTCTCGCAGGTTGTCTCCACGTTGCAAAATCACCAAATAGCCGTATTCTAGAGTGAAAGCTTCATCCAAACCGTCAAAGTCAAACGCTTCCTTCAGCCCAAGAAACTCTTCTTCCAGGAAGTTCATAAAGCCGTTTGAAAATACGCTTGCTTCCCGCAGGATGCGTATGTCCTGTATCGTCTTAATTGTTCTCATGCTCTGTTTCCTCCTCAAAAGTAAAAGGCACCTTCCCCATCGGTTTCAAGGAAGGTGCCTTCATGAATTTTATTGGTTAGTAGTGATTGACAAAAACTAATAAAACGAAAGTGACTACCATGCCAAAAGGTGATAGATGGCATAGAAAACCGTCTTCAAGAGCCCCCAAATGCAAGCGGGTATGTCCAGAATCGTATTGATAGGATGACAAACAAGCCCAACTACCGTTCCTACTAGCAGCATGAGCCATGCTCCGACAAAGCCTACAATGGCATATACAAAGTCAAACAGAATTGCCGTAGCCATCGTAATCGTACCCAGCGTGGATTGATTTATTTCATTCGCGAGTTGAACGTCAAAGCGAATATTGTGAATGAGTTTCGCTGGAAGATTCAAAATGTAGGACAAATTGTACGAGAAATTAGCCGTTGCGCTCAGCTCTTCCGCCAAAAACGTATCATTGTTCACCCTCAAATGATAACGGATGTCACGTTCTGCTAACCAAAACGCGGTTTCGACTTCATCCTCAGGGTTGGGGGTTTCACTATTGTATTTGGCGACATACAAGGCTTTTTCCTCGTAGTCGTGCTGGGCGATTCCCACGATCCCAAATTGGTATATTCCAAGCGCTAACAGAACGAGCAAACCCAACAAACCGTTGAATATCTTTCGCATAGTACACTCCTTTTTTGATAAGTTGATATTCACTATCTTCAGTGGGTTGCGTTTTTCAATGATTGTATTATATGCCTATACCCTGGTACTCATTGAAGACGATATTCATGAATGGAACGAATTCAAATTCAAAGAATTCTCTACCGTCCACTGCTATGGAAGACACCTCAAAGTTGTCACCCTCTTTGACCTCAAATGTAATTTTTGCCACGTTATTGCCCTCTGCCGTGTAGTGCAACCCGTCAAATTGGACAAAGTGTTTTCCATCTGCCTCGTGGTACGACCATTTGGTATCTGTAAATACTGTATCGAGCACTTTCCCTAAAGGCTCTTGCGTGTATTGCTGAAGTGAGCCACCTTTGACCGATTCAATGTAGACGTTTTCTGGCCTGAGTTTTTTGTCTATGGCACTTTCAATATCAAATCCTAACCAGGCAGAGATCATCCATAGAGCAGCGATAAACAACCCTACGGCAGACAAGACGGCGAAGAGCTTATTGAATCCACTCGTTATGGTCTTTCCTAATTTCATTGCCTCTTTCATCCTTTCCTACTAGGTCAGCACTCAGATTATGACTGTCGAATCATAGAAGATATCATCGGGATAAGTAAATTCTTCCTATATTATCTGTGAATGTTATATAGTAGTCAATTAGCATTTATAGTGTGTGTAAAACAAAAACCACCTCTTGTACGCTTGAGTGGAGGTGGGCTGAATGGAAGCGAGTACCAAACAGTTGGCGAAAGAATTAGGAGATCGGATTCGTGTTCTTCGTTTGGACAAGGGATTGAGTCAGGAGCAGCTTGGAGAGCGTTCCGGTCTGCACCCCAACTACATTGGACAGATTGAGCGTGGCGAAAAGAACTTAACGATTGAAAGCCTACAAAAAATCTCGCGTAGCTTGCAGATTCCCTTGGAGCAGTTGTTCCATTCGATAGACCCGTTATACGCTCATTCGGAACTTGGACAAATTGTGGCGATACTGTCAGAACGCCCAGTTACTGACCGTGCTCTTGTCTTGTCATTCATAAAAATGGTTTTTGCTTGGGAAGTAGAAAAGCGGAAGTGAGTCAATTTTTTTACTCACTTCCGCTTGTTTTTGAATTGAGGAAGTTGCCGAGAAGAATTGTCTTGGACCAAACTTGTTCCTGTGATTAAAGTAGGATGGAGAACAAGAATCACCTAAAAACGCTTGGGTACTTGAGGGTAAAACCTTCATTGTTAAGCTTAAGATGTTTGGGGAACTCCTAATATTAGGTCTACTAACAATGATATTCAGTGAATTTACGAAACGCATGCTTAATCCTACTCTCCTCAAGTCCCCACGCTTGTCTCACATTTTCCTGATCGAGAATACGGAAATGCCCAGTGAGAAGGTTTTGCTGCAATTTCCATCCATTCCTCCTGTCAAGGGTTTCCCAGAACATTTTTCCTCCCATTGTCTTAATTGGCAGATTTGGTAACAACATGGATTCAACTCCTTTCAATTATTCATGAATATAATATAGGCCCAAAAACTGGGTTGTTTCGAAAATAAAAAACTCTTACTCGAGAAAGAGTANNGGGGGGGGGGGAGGTATGATATCAGGAACAAAAACAAGTAAGGTCCAAATGAATGAAAAATTATGATAAAATCAGGAATAATAGTTCGAAAGTCGGAGATGATAAAATGCCTGACAAATACTTTTTGAGCTTTATTGAGCATATCAGTGTTGTGGCAGCACAATCTGCAAAGAAGATGGAAGAGCTCATCTATGAAGACCCGAGTAGTGCCATCATAAAATCAAGGCTTTTTGCAGAAGAGATCCTCAGTGAGGTATTCAAACAAGAAAATATTGCTGTACCCTATGGTTCTACCTTCTATGACAAGATTTCCTTTCTGTCAAAGGAGGGTTTTATTAAGCCGGAGATTCAATTGGCGTTTGATACCATTCGAATCACTGGTAATAAAGCCGCTCACAATGGAGCCTTCAATGATATAACAGAGGCATTTAAACTACATAAAACGATGTACAACATCGCGATTTGGTTTTATGAAGTGTACTCGAAGGAACAATTACGTATTCCTTTGTACGAACACCCGAAACCCGCCAAAAACGCGACTATTGACATCGAGGAAATTAAAAAACAGATCATGAACGATTTAGTAAATCGGGAAGAGGTAGCAAAAGGGTATGAGAATGAAGATCAAATAGTGCCAAAATCACTCCTAAATGAGCTCCCACAGGACCTCTCACCGGGCGAGAGTTATTTAGCAAGACAGCTCAGAAGACTTCAAGATTCTTCGAAAGAAGCGATCGAAAATGCGAATACTTTCAGTAATTTTAAAAAGTATTTGCATGTAGAAAGAAAAATTCAGCTGGATTTTGAGAGAATATTACAGAAAAACAAAGGGATTTCAAAACCGAATTTGATCTTACTCTGTGGAAGTGTAGGGGACGGGAAATCGCACTTACTTGCTTATTTAAAAGAACATAAACCTGAATTGTTAGAAGGTTATCAAATTTTCAATGATGCAACTGAGAGTTTTTCTCCAAGTAAAAATGCAATGGAGACATTGGCGGAAGTACTACATGACTTCTCTGATCAGGGTATCGGTCAAACCCCCAAAAAAGTTATCCTCGCGATTAATATGGGTGTCTTGCATAATTTCATTACAACCGAGCATCAGAATGCCACTTTTGACACGTTTCGTAAGTTTATTGATGATAGCATGCTGTTTAGCCAAAACGTGACTATATCCTTCAGTTCAGAGTATTTTGATCTCATTAGTTTTGGGGACTATCATGAATACGAACTTACGAACGAAGGGGCTACATCCCACTTTTACTTATCCCTGCTGAATAAAATCTTTGGTAAAACGGAAGAAAATCCGTTTTATCTTGCCTACACGAAGGATCTTGCATCCAACAACCGTACAATGGCGCACGATAACTACGAATTTATGCAAGCAGATTTTGTTCAAGAGCAAGTCGTCAATCTGATTATACAAGCCATCATCAAGGCGAAAAATGTGATTTCCACAAGAGCATTCCTGAACTTTATCGCAGATATTGTAATGCCCGATCAGAATAGTAAAAGTGATGAACTTACAAACATGGAACAGATCCAATGTTCTGTTCCTAGCCTCCTTTTTACAAAGAAGGAACGGTCTCCGATCCTAAAATCGATTTTCGATTTGGATCCCATTCACATTCGTTCCCAATACATCGACAATATTATTATTCATCTAAATACGATGAATGAAGGGTTTAAAAACATTGATGAATATGTATCCTCTCCAAAAGGAAAAGAGTGGCTTGCGCCATTTCTTCAAGAGGACGAATTATCAGATTTTACGGTCACCCAATTATCGGAGAGCATCATTCGGCTCGCTTTTTTAACGAACCCCACTTTCGCTAGCTATGTAGAAGATTATTCTTTTACAACATATATGAAGCATTTGTATGGGTTCAATACGGGAAACAGAAGTTCCATTCGGGATGTCTATGACAATGTAAAAGATGCTGTGTTTAAATGGAAAGGCAGCCCCAAAAGAGACTACGTTTACCTTAATAAACCAAATGAGACGTACAGAATAGCCCAGAAGCTAAGTGTAAAGCCTGTCATTGATCACTTGAAATCCGTTCAGAAAGATGTGCTCCAATCATTTAAGTCAACGCTTCAGGTCTGTTATACCAAGGGTGATGGGGAGAGCAAAGCGTATTTAGATATTGACTATCCATTGTTTCAACTATTGGAGCGGGTGCGACAAGGGTATTGTCCAAACAAAAAGGACGAAGAAGATGCGACCAAGTTTGTTGAGTTTATCGACAAAATGATGCATTTCGGTGACAAAAACAATGAATTGTTGGTCCATTTCCCGTCCGATGCTCGTTTTTATCACTTACGGCGAGATGATTTTGCTTCTTTTGTTTTTGAAAGGGAGAATTCATGATGGGTACAATTTTGCAGATCGACAAACTGATCCGTCACTTGGGCAAGGGAAAGCATGACACTGGAGATGTCATTGCAGTTTTACCATTTTCAACGAAACCCTCAAAAGAAGTTCGAGATCAATTTTTTGAGGTATTAGGCGAGTTAACTAGGAATATTTGTGGACTCGAATTTAAGCGGAAGAAGAAAAAATCTGAGGATGAACTTTCCTATACGTCGAATCCGGTTATCGATCAAATCTTGCGTGAAATTGAATATTCACCGGGTGATGAATATGATTTAGTGCGATTTTTAAATCAACATTTGTTCGGGCAGGATAATCAAATCAAAATCACGCATCCCTATTTGTACAATCTGATCTCCGTACCGGAGAAGGATGTTTTAAAGAAGTATGGTCACTTTATTCACAATATCTTAATTCAAGATAATGAAGAGATTGAAGCCTTGTTTCAAACGAAAGAAACGAATGATATCTTAACCGAACTGATTCTGAGCAAATTGGAGCTACCCAGAAGAGAAGGGGGCCAAGATAAGGAATATCAGCCGTTGTTTGTTGGGTTTACGAAACTGTACCAAGACGACCTCTTGTACATGAGTAAACATAAAGAGTATTTCTTATCGAACTTTCCGTTGCTTACGCACTTTTATATTTTTATGTATGTTTGCCAGGTAATAGCAAAATTCGATGCGTTTACAAAAGCAAATTATCAAACAGCCTCTCCGTTTTACTTCGCTCTTGAATGGGAATCGATGAGCAAAAGAAGGAAAGCAGCAGAAGACTTTGATTCGTTTCGATGGATCAAAGAAAAAGCAAGTGACCTCTTTGTTCATGTGCATACCATGTCACAATTAAGTCATATCGAGGATGGCGAAAACAAAAACATCAGATTTCATACCTACCATGATTTATTGGTGCTTTTAGAAAAGCAGGGTGAAGAAAGCGAACAACAGTATCTACGTGAATTAAAGGAATGGATTCAGAAATATCGAGAACTCTTTCCGAAAAGAGTTACGGAAAAAGAGGAGCCCGATACTTTATCTGCAGCATTTCGGACGTTATTTGATAGCATTAAACAGGGGATGCATCCTGATGCATGGGAAAAATATGGGAAAAACATTGAGGATTTAGGCGGACAAGTCTTTCTGAAAAATCGCGGGAATTTGGGAACGGTATTCAATATGAATCATGATCTGCTTCTCTTACTTACTGCAGTCTGTGTAAAAGATAAAAGAATTCCACTAAATAAACTGTTCGATGAAATGTCTGTACGGGGTGTGGCTTTCGACCGCCATTCCAAAAAAGCGATTATTGAGCTCTTCGACTCTTTAAACATCTTGGATAAAAAAAGTGATAGTGGTGATGCACAGTATGTCAAACCAATTCTATGATTATATTACAGAATCGTTACTGTCTTTTTTCAAAGGCACGCAAATTAAGCCGGGAGACCGGTATTATCTGCAATTGGATAAACCTGAAGATGTTCAAAGCCTCGTCGAGTCCTTGCAGAACCAAGAAAATGTCAAACAGTTTATTTACAAACACGAGTTTGGCGATCCCTATATCACGTTTTCTATTGAAATCAACGATGTGCAGCTCATTATTGCGAATACCTCTGAAACCGTGAAACCAGACTTTCTGGTGACTCTCCGAAACCAAGTGGGGGAACAACAGAATGTTTGGCGAAATACAGCATTGTTTACTGTGGTTTCCGAACAACTGGATTCAATCCAAGGTGGAAGTAGCGACTTGCAAAAAGATGGTATGCCTCTACATCCGCATTCCATCGTTAAGAAATTAAAACAAGAAATTGAAGATAGCGCGTTGGATAAAGTCGATCAAATTATCCTTCTCGACAACATGCAAATGATTCTGCAAGAACAAATGTTTCAACAGATTACGTTCTTTGATTTTGAGGAAATATTTACGACTCTGTCAAGAGGATATATTGAGGATAAAGACTTTAAAAAATTTGGTTTGTTTAAAGATCCCGATTTAGCAACGTTTTCGGGGAGTAGCCTGAAGAAGCGAATGGAGTTAAATCGGGAGTTGTTTGACTATGTTCGGAAGGTCCATGATTTTGGCTATGAAGATGACGAGCTGGACAGAAAGTTTTCTTCCACGGGAACGTCAAAATTAAAAGGAGAAGACTGGTCGGATCTAAGCTTCTCTGAAGTCAATAAGTATTACGAAGAAAGACAGGAAATCAATAAAAAAACATCCGTAGATGTCAAAGAACTCGTTATCAAGGGTGGGATGAAATATTGGGATAAACCGCATAAAGAAACAGCGGCGGGGCATCGAAAACGACATTTGATTATTTTTAATCCAGACCACAAGAGTGAAATCGAATTGACGATTGCATTCACGTTTCAAGGTGGGATTAAAAGTTTATCGGACCAATACGTGACCGTACCCAATGCATGCAAGAAAGACGTGGCTGTTGACGTCGGACGTATTAATCTCACTGCGAAAATTACAGCCAGAGCAAATGAAACGACCTTTGTGAAGTTCTCTTACAGACATGAAAAGAAATCGGGTCTTGGTGCGGAATATCATATTGCGGTGGTACCAATTGAAGAGCATGTTTTAGATTCCTATAAGACGAGCTATGTCGTTGAACCAAGTGATCGATATATCGGGCTACAAACTGACCAAAATGAAATCACAATCGGATCCGGCTTGAACGAGAAAAGCATGGATGTAATTGAGTACGGTCAGTTTGTTCGATTTGGTATGCAGGAAAAAATCATTGCCAAACCTCAACCAGATGCCTTTAACGACGAGGAAGAGTTGTTAATTAATTTTCAAGTGGAAGAGACGAAAGCCATCATCCCCGTTTTACTAAAAAACGAAACTCCGGAGTCTATTCCTATTACAAGTCAGAGGATCTCGAAATTAAAAAGAGAGAATGGCTTAGATTTTGAACGTGTACACAATCGATTGATTTTCGGTAATCGAGAGTTTTATTTGAACGCGGAAGACAAACAGTTTTTTGATTGGGAGCAGGACTGGATCGAGAAAGGCATGAAGTGTGCTGAAGTCGAGTCTGAGATGTTAGTCGAGGTGGATCTTGATTTAAGTAGTGAGCTGAAGGATGCTTACAGTCGTTTTATGAATTACTTTCGCATAAAGAGAAATATTCCAAGCCTCTGTCATTACAATGAAGATTTGATGCAACGAGCGAAGGAATACGTTAGTTCCTATATGAACGAGATAAAATCATTTGATGAAAATGAAGCAGCGGGAAAACGGGGCCGCGATCTCTTTAAGTTGGGCGTTGTCTCTGCCAACCAGATCATTTACTTTAGTCCCTTCCATCCGCTTCTTGTGGCATTTCAGATTCAATTATATACGCTATTGTCAAATGAAGAGATCGATAATAATATCCTGAATCGCTTAAAACCGGATAGTTTAATTCCTTTGATTAATCTGGGCAAGGAACAACTCTATAAACCAGACAATCAAAGTGCTGTTACAGAATGGTTGATTTTCAAGCCTGTCAATCTAGTAACCGTTTCGGATGCCAATCGATATTTGGCCAAACTCATTGAGGATAAAATTGCCCAGTTTGAAGAGCATTTTGGCTATTTGTTCAGTGAGCAGTCCAAAGCGCCATTACAAATCAATTTAATTAACATTGAAAATGATTATGAAGTCTTACGAGGAATCGTGAACTGGATTCTCAATAAAATCGAGAACAAAGGCATTGATTCTGTAAAGACTGTGGAGATCACGTTGTATCGGGAAAACAATTATGATAGTGCTTTCGATTTGTTTTCCAGAACCGATTCGATCGAGGATTTCCAATCGAAGTTTAATATCAAATTGTCATCCAAATACTATGAGCCGCAAGATCTTCTGAGAACGATTCGGGCCCATCTTTCTTACTATAAACAACAGACACAAGATAATTATAAGTACGCCCACATTTCGTTTTATAAGATGCATGCTCAGGAACAATTTGCTGTACAACCGATGGCAGACATGGTTACGGGGATTTCACTTGATGGCCTATTCTCTAATGTCCCTTCGATGAAAGGAAAAGAAAATTATCGGAGTGGTTTTGGAATCAAAGCCTATTCGCTGGATGAAAAGAATTTGTTGGTACAGATGGCGTATTACTTTAATGAGTTGAGTGCAAACCTCCGGAATGAAGGGAATGATACGTACCGAAAAGGAGAGGCGATCTTCTCTCGAACAACAACGGCGGATGAGAAAGTCCTGGAGTCCATTTTCTCCTCTTCATACTGGGTCACCTTTGTGGATCCAAGTATCGACCTTGAATTCTTTAATGAATACGGGAAGAATTTGGTCGTTATTCATTATAATGATCAATATTCTTCATCGAGTCGATACGACGCAATTACGGTCACCGATAAATCGCAGCAATACTTCTCTGTCATTAAAGAGTTCCTCAAAAAGAAAGAGGTAAGCAGTGATGAGGGAAAAGTCAAAAACACCATCAAAGCATTTAATACCTTTAATGGTGAATGGCTGCTTCGGATTATTGGCAGTAAAGGACATTATTCGAAAGAAAAATTAAGCATCATCTCGGCCATTAAATTTAGTTTGGCTTATTTTGATCATCCGAAAATTTTGTGGGTACCAATTTCGTTAGAAGAGATTTTACGAGTAGCGGGGGCTGTTAGCTTAAATAAATCAGAGGGTGTGTTTACTGCCAAGAATCTTGGAGTAAAAGGAAGTCACAGTGATGACTTATTACTTATTGGCTTAGAGCAACGCGATCAACAATTATTTATGCACTTTTACCCCGTCGAAGTGAAAATCGGTTTTAATCGAAACGAAATATTGGATAAAGCAAAGAAACAAGTGAGTAGTACCAAAAAGTTAATCATGAATGCATTGGGAGACCCCAATGAAAAGGCCTTTACAAGAAGATTCTATCGGAATTTCTTTGCCCAGTTGTTTATTTCGAATGCGAATAAACTCAAGCAAAGTCAATTTTGGGAATCGAAAAATTATGAGCTCACAGAAGTTGTTTTCGAAAAGTTATTAAAAGATCAGTTTACTCTTGGTACCCATCTCCATCCATTTATCGGTGATGGTGCGATCCTCTCTTTCCAGAGAGATGCCTTTCACCGCAGTTCTCACCTTGAGGATGGGGTCACTAATCTGAATCTGACTGAATATGACGGTTATAGTGGCTTGATTCAGTCCATGGAGGATATGAGGGAGTGGATTCAGAACAAAGAAGGCGATCTTGTTAAAGAGCAACTCCTCTCCAACAGATACAATGGTAAGAATGTTATTCATCAGGAATCGATGTTGGTACTGCCGGTTGATCATGAGCAAGGATCTGAAGAAGAAATGGTCGCAGAAAACCCTATCGACACGTCTGTAATAGAGAAAACCATTTTACTTGAAGTTGAAGATCCGGTAAGTCAAATGGAACCCGATCAGGGGGCAGGGGAGACGGATAAAGACAGGGAGCGGCATATACCTGAGGTGACAGAACCCGGTAATGATGGTGCAGCGGAGGTAATGGAGGAGAAAGAGGATGAGGTGGAAAGTCTGCCTTTAACGTATTCCCCTGTTACGCCCCTAGTAGAAGCGGGAATGGGCGCTCTCGAGGATACCAGAATATTGATTGGAAGAGCAGAGAATTCCAATAAGAATATCTACTGGGAGTATGGTAACAAAGGGATTGCGAATCGCCATTTATTGATTTCAGGTAGCTCTGGTCAGGGGAAAACATACTTTATGCAATGCTTGCTCCTGGAAAAAGCGAAACAGGGGATCTCCAGCATCGTGATCGACTACACGGAAGGCTTTTTACCGAATCAGTTAGAAGAAGAATTCGTACAAGCGCTAGGTCCCCAATTGCAGCAACAGATTGTTTTTACCGAACAGTTACCGATTAATCCATTTTTGAAAAATGTTCGGGACATCGGAGGAATCACGCTTCCTGAATCCAATACAGACGTTGCAGAGAGAATAAAAAGTGTCTTTGCAGCTGTTTACAAGACGTTGGGAATTCAACAGCTTAATGCCATCTATGATGCGATTCTCACTGGTCTTGATCGATATCAAGATGAAATGAGTCTCCCTCTGCTTCGTGAAATTCTCGAAGAAGACGCATCCACATACGCAAAAACGGCACTATCGCAAATTCGACCCTTGATCGATCGAAATCCGTTTAGTAACAAGGATCCCCTAAATTGGCAAGATATTGTTGAAAGTAAGGGCACAGTGTTTGTCATTCAGTTAACAGGTTATCCTAGAGATGTGCAACTGATTATTACAGAATTCGTCTTATGGGATCTATGGAATTACGCGGTAAGGTTCGGGAACAAAAACAAACCGATTCCTATCATTATGGATGAGGCGCAGAACCTCGATCATTCGGAGAAATCGCCTTCCTCCAGGATTCTTACCGAAGGGCGAAAATTTGGATTGTCTGCTTGGTATGCAACGCAATTCCTTAAATCACAATTATCAGCAGACGAACTCGCTCGTTTACAAAATGCATCCCAGAAAGTGTATTTTGCTCAGCCAGAACAGGAAGTCTCTTATGTTGCGGCTGGTTTATCCAATACTCCGGCAGATCGCAAACTATGGGAAAATAAACTTTCTTCCTTGAAAAAAGGTCAGTGCATTGTGCATGGTCCGATTCGAAAAGATGATGGCGAACTGAGCAAACCTGTTGTCACCATGGTTGATATTACATCCCTATCTGAACGAATCTAAAAAAGGTGTCCCATGGGGACACCTTTTTTATTGGAGGATGAGAAGCCGGAAATCTTCCATCGAAGTCTGTTCTTCTAATTGCTTCTTAATCATACGCAATCCAAATTCAATATACTCGAGCATATATTGGTGCAAGAGATCTTCATCAAGACCACTTTGCGCTTCGTTTACAATGAGCTGACGAAATAATAAAAACTCACGTTCTTTGATGAGATGATCGGGGATCGTCCACTTCGGTAAATGATCCTTTAAATCTTCGTTAACCCGGCCGGAAGCTTTTGAAATGCCTTTTGCAAGCGCGATTTTTATGGCCGTTGGACGATCAGTTTCCAATGCTTCTGTCAGTTTATCTAGAATTTCTTTGCCGGTTCCAGAGAGAGACATTCTTCTAGTCGCCATCGTTATTTCACACCTTTACGAAATCAAAGTAACCGTCACGAATAATCGTATATTTTCGATTTTGATCATAATCAAGCAGATACTGACGATGTGAGGAGTTTTTCATCAAATCAACGTAATCTTGGCTAATTTCTGTGTCAGTTGATAGAATGATGACTTGCTCACTAAGTTCTTTATAGTAATAGTTGATAAGGTGATTCCGGTGATAGCTATCAAGACGTCCAAGAGGCGTGTCAATCACCATGGGTAATGAAAGGTCAGACGCTTTGGTTAACGCCCAAATAAGCGAAGAAGCTATCATTTGCATTTCACCAGCTGAACGTTCCTGGATACTGATTTCTTGAAGCTTATCATTGTAGAGTTTAATGCTATACGTTTGAATGTCAAATTCAATGACGCCAAACTCATCTTGTTTTCGGAATAATTGATTCAGCATGGAAGCAAATTCTTCTTTAATAAAGACAGCCTTTAAATGAGTCATCTCGCTTACATATTGATTGATCGTTTTAATCAATCGATCAACATACTCTAATCGGCTCGTAAGATCTACGTAATCATTATTTTGGTCAGAGACTCGTGTCAACTGGTTTAAAAGGTTCGTTTTTGTTTCTTTGGATCGATTTAATTTTGCTTGAATGTTTCGGAGTTTTAAATCGATTTCTCCTAATTTCTTCGTTAACGTATCAATTTTTTGGTTTTCTTCCGTGATATCGACAGACTCTGGAGCGTTACGTAGTTCTTGTTCGATGTCCGATAATTGTGTAGAAAGCTTTTCGATTTTATTTATGGAAGATACGATTCTGTGCTGATCTTGGACGGGGAGATTCATCAGATAAGTATACTCGGATTGTGTAATATCATGAATTTCCTCAATGTTACTAACTTCCAAAGTAATATTGTTTTCCTTCGCCCAAATTTCTTCTCCCATACTTTTAATTTGCGATAATTGAACATCTGACAGTGGAGGAGAAATAGGGGTGTCAAACAATTGGTTAATAAAATTTCGATAAGGAACTAAGGCAGAGTCTTGGATAATGCGTCTTTGTTTGGAATCATGTTCCGTTTTTAGGCGTTTTTTCAGGGCAACAATTTTCTCTGATAAGATAATCGATAAGACATTTTCTTTAAACAATGTAACGAACTCTTCTGTTTCGATCTGATATTGAGTAGAGAGCTGAGCCTGTTTCTTAATGATGACTTCTCTCGACTTAGAGTTATTTGCAATTTTCTCATTACGACTTGTTTTCGCTTCATGAATGAGAGCTTCCAGTTTATTCTTCTCTACGATGGACTCTGATTTTCTCTTTTCAAGTGTCTGCATTTCTTGCTCCGTAGCAGCCAGTTCTTCTTGAACATTCTTCAACTTTTCTTGATTGACTGCTTTGGCTAGATTTTGTTCCAAGGAACTTTTCATAGAGCTTAAATCGCTAAGTAGTTGCTTGTAGGCTTCTAGCCCTGTAATTTTATGAATCGCTTCTTTCATTTCACTGCTATCTTGTCGAATAATAATATCTTTGATCTCTTCACCATCAAAGATAAAAAAAGGAGCTGCGTGAAAAGGAATCATTTTATCAATGAACCGATTGAATGCCTCTATATTGTCAATATGAGCCTGTTTCCCAATTTTTACACCGGGTTTGCGAATCGTAATTTCTCGACTTTCGTTAATGCAACGTTTATTGTGATCAAAGCTCCATTGCGTCTTTAGTTCCCATTCTTCGCCATTATCTGTTTCTAAAATGAGAGTAACGGAACAGCTTCTACCACCCTCATCGAAGAATACATTGTTAATCACGTTTGAGAATAGCTTTTTATGTTCTTCTTCGGAGATCCCTCTCTTACCAAATAACGAATAATGGATGGCTTTGAGAATCGTTGTTTTTCCTGCGCCGTTTAATCCACCAAGCAAAATAATGTTTTTTCCTTGGTCTTCTCGTATTTGTTTTGGGATATAAAAGTCAATTTCTTGGCAGCCATAATAGGTTTTATAGTTATCAAATAGCAACTTTTTTAATAACACTATTTATCACCTTGGTTTTTCTTGGAGTAGAAATCGATTAAGTCAAAGTACTCTTTTTTTCTTGCATTTGGGGAAAGATTTTCATATGAAAATTTTACGGCCGATTTAATGATTTCATATGCTAACTTTGTTGGTATCTTATTCTCACTACAAAGCGTAGAAAGAAGTTGTAACTCTTTCTCTTTAAACTTATTCATTGTGATCACCCCAAATCGTAAGTAGTCTGTTATAGAAAGGGAAGGGGGAGGGGAGTCCCCCTGAATGTATTATCGGGTCAATGTGTCAATAAAGAGATCGATTTCATCTCGCGTATTAAAACGAGATAGCGAGATCCGAACAGAAGAACGCACTTGATCCAGGGTTAAACCAATGCTTTGAAGAACATGAGATGGTTTACTCGAGCTGCAAGCAGATCCTGTCGATATGGCAAAGTGGTCAGCTAGTTTCTTCACGAGGAGTTCGTTGTTTACACCTTCGAAGCGAAGATTTACGATTCCAGGTATTTTTGCAGCTGCCCGAGAATTCAAATGAGTCAATCCACTTAATTTCGCATGTAATTTTTGCAAGAGATATTGTTCGAGATCGGCTAGATGTTTCATCGTGTTTCGGAGATCGCGTTTCGCTATTTCAGCCGCTTTTCCAAACCCAACGATGTTATGAACATTTAATGTGCCACTTCGATACCCAGATTCTTGTCCGCCACCGTGCAACAGAGGTGTAAGTTTTGTTCGAATACCCAGTGCATCTTTCTTAATAATACATGCTCCTATGCCTTTTGGACCATGTATTTTATGAGAAGAGAAAGATAAAAACGAAATAGCTTGGGACGATAGGTTTATTTCTACTTTACCAGCCACTTGGGTAGCATCTGTATGAAGAGATACACCTTGCCTTGCACAAATACGGCTAATGGTCGTAAGGTCGTTTAGCGTTCCAATCTCGTTATTTCCCCAAACAACACTGACCAATGTTTTCAGGTGATTATCAGATTGTAATATTTGATCTAACTGTTCTACATCACAATAGCCATCGGAATCTACATGTAGGTAATGGACTTTGGCACCATGAGATTCGAGAAATTGAGCCGTATCGAGAACGGAAGGGTGTTCCGTTTTCGTGGTGATAAGACGCACGCTAGTACGCGTGTCTAGATAACCTTTCAGTACCATGTTGTTACTTTCCGTTGCTCCACTTGTGAAAACGACCTCATCGGAATCGCATTGAAGTAACTGGGCAATGTGAAAGCGCGCTTCTTCTACCGCTTTTTTTGCATTTTCTGCTAACGAGTAATATTTACTTGAGGGATTTCCGTATTCTTCTTTAAAAAACGGAAGCATTGCATCGAATACTTCCGGATGAACGGGGGTGGTTGCACTATTATCAAAATAGATCATTTATTCGCTGCCCCCTGGTATTTTGTCAAGAAGGTTTGTAATCAGCTTCGTACTATTGCCAGCATATTGGTATTCGTTTTCAAGTAGCTTACATCCACGCTCAAGATGTGCATTAAACAGAACGGGAAAGTACTCTTCATCTGATATTTCTCTTTTTTCACGTTGGGCGATCAACGCTTTAAAAACAAAATCATAACTTCCTGTCAATGTATTTCGATTGAATTCGAGTCCGCTTACATCCTTCACGATAGGACTAACGGGTTGGGGCTCTTTCAGCGATAATGCGACGGCAAACCTAGCCAAGATATTCGGCGTTAAACCTGTAGCGTTCTGTAGATCTTTTAACCGATCTGCTGTTGCTTTCGATGTTTTAAGACGAAATTGCATGGCTATTGTCCTCCAAAGCATTCGAGAAAGTAAAGAAATGTTTGCTCACATCAACGGATGATTTTTGGGTGTTGTATTCAATCGTAAAGGTTGATACAACAGCAGGTCGAATGATTTTGTAATGCTCTTCATCAATTTCCGAGTCAGTCGCAAGAATAATGACTTGGTCACCGCAACGAGGAATCAAATGTTCAATGATACTTTTCTTATGCGTTTGGTCAAGTCGACCCAGTAACGTATCAAAGACGAAGGGAAGGCGCCTTCTTGAACAATGGGCCATGGCCCAAATCGTCGATAAGAGTAGTAATTGTTTCTCACCCGCAGAGAGATTCTCTTTGTTAATTTCTTCATTGGTTGAGTTAAATAGCTTTAGCTGAAACGTTTCTGGATGAATAAATACCCTGACAACAAATAGTTCTTTGCGGAACAAGAGTTGCAACATACGTGCTGCCTCAATCTCCACGTCTTGCAACTTTTTCTGCATCTGAAGGCGACGAAATTCTTTACTCACATCCAGAACACGTTTGGTGATGGCGAAGATATTTTCTGCTTTTCTGGAATGAACCAATTTCTCTTTTAACTTAAGATAGGTGTTCGAAACCTCTTGAATCTGTTCTTCCAGATCGGAGCGGCTTATGTTTAATTGTTCTTTTCTGTGTTGCAATGCGATGTTTTGATTCTTTGCTTCATTAATACTTTCCAGAAGGTCACGAAGTTCGCTCGTCACATCATTCTCATTAATTTTCTGCCGAATCTCTTGTACCGTTTTGATCAATTCCGCATTTTTTTGGATGTTGTTGGAAATTTCTTCCGGATCAAACTGATTGATCTGATTGGTGATTGATACAATTTCGGCCTTTTGTTGATAAGAAGCTCGATGAATGGGTTCAGACGACTCCATAGAAAGTAATCCGAGGAACTCTGTGTAAAGAGCTTCGGATACTGCAGCCGTTTCCTTCTGTGCCAGAATGAACTCTTTCTGGGTTAAATTCTGGATGATGTGCTCGAAATCGCTTACTTGAGTCATTTGTTTAAGACCTTCAATGATCTCAAGCTTTGTTTCATTTTCCATTTGGCGATTTACATCGTGGAGGATATCTTTCACAAGAGCAAAGGGGAGAAGGGTTGAGATCAATTCTCTATTTTTGTCCATCATTGCTCTTCTTTCTTGCTCGATATCATTCATTTGATTGATTAAAGAATCTCGCTGCTCTTTAAGTAATCCGCCATGAATCTCAAATTGCTTTTCACTGTTTTCGAGTGAAGATTGATTTTCCTCGATTTTTGTTTCAATTTCCACTTGTTCCTGCATGATCCGTGCACGTTGTTCCTGTAACGTTTGCAGGGTGTTTTCTAACTCTAAGATTTTTTGCTGATCGCTAGACAAGTTCTCTTGGATCGCGTCTTGTTTTAAATAGGTTTTTAAATCTGTCTCCAAGTTTTCAAAGAGATCAAGATTAAACATCACTTTTGCCGTTTCTTGTAGATAACTGGACAACACTTCATCAGAAACGGCTTGTGCAACTTTTTCGCCATCAAACAAACAAAGTTCTAATAATTGAGGAGGGGTTTCCTCGCGTAATTTGGTTTGGAAAATGTCCTTTTCTTGACTGGAGAGGATTCTTTGGTTACAAATAATTTCCAGATCCTCTTTAATGGTGTCACGCTCGAGTTGCCAGCTTCTCCGAAGGACGTAGACATTTCGTTGAAGATTTTCAACCAGTTCGAGATCAAGAATGACTTGATACTTATTTTCGCGGTTTTTTACCGCATATGAATTTAATTTCGATGAGATTTTCTCGAAATAGGGAGCGTTTTCTGTCTTATATCCATAGGCCAAGGGGCCAAACAATGCGAGACGAATACTTTCAAGAATGGTTGTTTTCCCAGCGCCATTTTTTCCGCCAAATAAGACGACATTTTGATTTGTGTGAAAGGTACGCAAATCAAAATCAAAGTTGCCATAAAATGCTCCGATATTCGTTAAACGCAAACGGTTAAACTTCATCTTTAAAACCTTCTACTTTCCCATAGTGTAGTTTGTCTTGATTGAGCGTTTTATCGAAATCTTGCAGTAAACCACGTCGAACTTTATATCCAACATAGCTTTTTTCGATCCCAATTAGTTTTTTGATGAGGTCGAAGGGGACATCGTTGGCTTCACATAGCAATTCTAAATCTGTGAGTTGTTCCCGTTCGAACAATGGCCGATCGTCAGATTCCCAGTCTAGGTCTTCACCCATAACCTCTTGATAGATCTGTTGAACACTATTATCCCAATCGCCGTCTTCAAACCAATATTTTTGAATCACTTTTAATTCCTCTTCTTGAATCAGTTTGTAGTCAGCATCGTAGGGGTTGTGGAGTCTTTTTTGTGTTTCTAATAGTTTTTTTAATATCTCTTTTCTTGCTTCTAACGTAAACGGGCCAAGGCCTAACTCTTTTTCTTCTCCTTCGCCAACGAAATAAATGCTACCATTCATCCGATGTTTTTCCCGATATTCTCGATTATCACGTACATCAGATAGCCAATTTCTATACTCTAAAAGGGGAGTGAGCCAACTCTCACCACTCTCGATAAACCCTTTTAGCGCCTTATCTTCTTTCACAACGGTGCAAACCCAGCATCCGAACCGACTGTTTCCGCAAGAACCTGCACTTTCTTTGATCTCTTTATCAACAATGAGGGGGCATTCCCCACCGGAAGAGTTTTGATAAAGTGCATGCAGCTCATAATTATCGGTATCCCAGGGTGTTTTTCCATCGTTACTCAACAAAAAGTTCCATACATCATCCAATGTGAAGTCACGAATGGGTGCATACACATAGGCGTTGGATAGACTCGAATGACGCATCAAGATTTTCCCATCCACCGTATGGGATTCCATCACTTGTGCGCGTGTAGCACTTTCAGAGTCGCGAACGCCCAAAACCATTATCACTTCACCAAATTGAGAAACCTTATCCAAGATGAAATTGTTCGCTGGATCAATTTTCATCCGATCGGTGCACCAACGGAATTTTTGGCGGGGAGAAGGATAGCCTTTTCCAATGAGAGAAGACCAGAATGTTTTCTCCATGAGCGGTTTTACCTTATGCGTTTCAATGGGAAGATTCAACTCTACAGCCTTTTGCTGAATTTTTAAAAGGGTAGAGTTAATGGACGAGATAATAAGAGGAGTCTCCACTAGCGTATCAGAGGAGATGATGAAGACTTTTTTATGCCGTTTTTCCGATGGGAGGGTCGCTAGCGCATGAAACACTAACTGAACCACAACGGAAGAATCTTTTCCACCACTAAAACCAACAACCCACGGGCGGTCATCTTCCAGGTATATTTCTTGAATTTGATTAATCCTATCTGAAATTCTGTCTTTACTGTTTATTAGATCAAATAACATAGCTTCGTCACCTTACTTTTAGTTTTTCTTCAACTAGTAGTTCTTGCTCTCCAAGAGGGAGGCCTAGGTAATTTTTGATCAAATTTGCGGTCAGTTGAATGGTATCATTATTTTTATTAATTCTTCCTGTTGATCCAAAGGCTCGTCCCAACCAGGCAACATTACTTCTGCTCCAATCGATAGAGGAGAGCTTTGAAATATATGCAGTCCAGTCGGTTGGGTGATTATTATAGAGATAATTGGCTACAATTCCGATTGCTTCTAAAAAGACACCATGAGCGTTTATGTAATTCGACCGAAGTTCCGCGGGAGAAAGCTGTTTTTTTAATACTTGCTGCCATTCGACCATGGAGTTACACAGTTCAGCCCAAAATTCTTCTAAAAACTGTTTCTCCGCATTTGATATAAATTCGCCTTTCTTTTTATTAAGAATACGTGAGTTTGTTTGGAAGATATTACTTAGGGCGAATATCTTTGAGGACAACTTAGAAAGTGATTGTTTTTCTTTATCGGTATAACGGTCCATTAAGGGGACCGCCGAGATGACCTCTTTAGTAATATTGGCAAGTTGATCTCTATGCTCGTAAAGAATGCCGAGTGAAGATGTAGTGTTAACTGCGTGACGATTAAGGTCAGCGAACATCTGTTGGCTCTTTATAAGCCCAATATCATGAAAGAATACAACAGATATCGTTTCTTGTCCCAACTCAGGGGAGGTCTTTAGTGCTTCTTCAATCGCCGCCCTCCTGTGTTGACCATCATTAATTAGGAAGCGTGCATCAAGTGATATAAAGAGTCTACCTATATCTTGGAACTGTGGCTCTTGTGTATAAGGTTTAAATTCCATGCTTCCATCCACAGAAGCAGTAAGGGACGAGAACACATAATCGCTAGGGTTATCTAGGATATAATTTGAAATGTCAGGAATTCTCGATTTGTTAAGAGTTCTCTGAGCACGATGTTCTGGTGAAATTTCCTCTTCATCAAAAAGGAAAATTTTTGGAATCAGTCTAAGTGGACACATAACTACAAAGTATTCTTTTCCGGCTTGTATTCCTCTTAGTGCTGGAAAGCTGTAACTAAAGGTTGCTTCCATGTAATCACCCCTGTTTACGTACGTAATTCACATATGCTATAATATAGCACTTTGTCGAAAAGTACAATATTTGAAGAGAAGTGTATAACACTTCCATTGGATAAAAAAACTTCAAAAGGTTATCGGGAAGACCTACTGTATTTAATCAATTTTTTTATGAAGCAATTTCTATTATGTGATAATTTAAGATTTTTAGATTTAAAGCTTAAAAGAGCAAAACCTACAAAAAAAGAGTACCCACAAAGGGCACTCATCAATGATCAATCAATCTTATTCAAAAGATATTGTGTCAGTACATTTTGGTACAGTTGCTTCCAGTGGCCGTTATCTTTACCTACTGCACCCGGATTGTTACCTAATGTGCGACTACGTTCAACGGTTTCAAAGACCAAATCCTTACCAATTTCATCAAAGTAATCGAACGGACTAGCTTTCCAATAGTATTCGTTATTCTTTTCACCAACTAGTGCACGGAAAGCACCGAGAATTGGATAGATGAACCCCTTTGGAGAGCGATGGTCCATATCGTTTCCATAGAACTTAGAACTTGCCTCGGTTGTTTCAACGCCCTTAACACTACCGTATTTTCCACTGGCATTTACTTGGCGATACTTTTTTGCCATACTTGTTTCGATTAAATCGTATAACTTAAACAAATCCACCATGATGGTTCGCATTTTGTAGTAAGGGTTATTTTCTTGGTCGTTGTCTTCGTTTTTATCGTAAGCTTCAGTATACGCCTTGATGCAGGCTTGTTTCCCGCTAAACGAAGTGGTAGGCATCTTGTCACGGTCAGGGTACTTTTCAATGTTAAACATGTATAAAACGGTCAAGATATCTGCAACATCAATATCCTTATCTTCATTTTCCTTATAAGCGATATTGTTGCTGAAAGGTTCATTGATTATTGCTTGCTTGATCATTTCAAACTTGTTTTTCAACTCAGCAATTGCTTTATCTTGAACCTGTACAGAGGTATTTCGAGCAGCAGCAACGTCTTCAAAGATGTCTTCAATCCCTGTAAGGATTTCAAGTTTTACATACTGATTGTTGTTTTTATCCATACTATCGCGATTATCAATGATAGTTCTATAGGTGTGTCCTCCATCAACAATGCCGTGGACAATCTCATCTTCGAAGACAACTGTTATTTCTGAATTGATGTTGTCAAATTTTACATCTTTTGCTGAGATAAGCATACCACGATTAAGCAGGTAAAATGCCGAGTTATCTGATGTAAGTCCCTCGCGAATTCGTGAAGCGACTTTCGTACGCATGTTCTGCTCACGTGGGTTAGTCTTAGTTGGGATATCATCAGGCACATTTTGGACATCAACAATAGTAATGTACATCTCTGGTGCCTTCTTTTGCGTGTCTTCATCGTAAACACCGTATGGATTTGGGATACGACGTAAACTCTCAACCTTAAACTTTACTTTCTCCATAATAAAACCTCCAATTGTTTTTTCATAAGCTGATCGCTGGATCGGCGATAGCCATGGTAAGTGGTACAACATGAATGTAAATGATTGTGATCGCGGATTCAACACACTATAGTGTGTATTAACTTTTTTGGGTGGGATTTTTTTGAACAACCACGATCTTAAACTTCTGAAAAAAGTTGGAGAAGGAATCAGACGGGAAAGAGATAGGAACGGACTAACTCAAGCGCAACTAGCTGAAGAGGCATCACTGCATCCAAACTTTATAGGGCAGATTGAGCGGGGAGAAAAGGCAGCAACTGTTACATCGTTGCATAAAATCTGTACTGCGCTAGGCATTGGCGTAGGTGATTTTTTCGATCAAATTGGATTGTAGCGTTCATGCATAATTGTAAAGAAAAGATTTTACATCTTAAAACTTGGTGTAGGAAATAAATAAAGAGCTCATGATGCAACCCTCTTGTATATACTGATTATTTCGGAACGACCAATTGTGGATTTGAACTGCCACGACCCGCCTCCACCTACATAAAAAAAGCCACCTGCAGAGGTGGCTTTTTTGCGTTGACAGCGAAGTCTCGTTATGCATGAACTGACTCAATTTTCAGTCATCACAGCGATACTGAAATGCGGGTCCTGTCTGTATAAAGTACCCGCTTCTAACTTGTCCGGCCCAGTTTTTCAGAGCGGATTTCCACTGGGGACTTTTAAAAAAATCATCTACCAATACAGAACCAGAAACAACCAAACGATGGGAGTAAATGGAGCGAGCTGACCAGCCCCTCCCCAAATGCCGCCTGCCGGAAACCCGTCCTCAATCACAAGTAGCAATGGTAAACCGTATTGATAAGCCATTGCAGGTTCAATTTGCAAAAAAGGCGAGTACGGTTCTCCCTGCTGTGTTGCCCTCGTTGGTCGTAGAAGGACAGAAGCCATTCCATAACTCGAGTTAATCATCGTACGGATGTTTTCCAGTGTAGTATTCGGATATTCATCCAGAAACCCAAGCGAAATGCCCAGACTGCCCAAGGCACTGCCACTACCACTACCAAAAGTCAATCCAAATACAAAATGGTATAATAAATGCGACTATTCGCAATTAAGACTTTCCCGACCAGACTTACAAATACATGAACGAAGCCAAACAAAAATGAACGAGCTAGAAAAAACAATAATATCCGCAACTCTCTCTTACGAACCAGTATGATCTTGTAAAGCTCGTCTAATCAACGAATCAGGAAACGTGTCTTATCTACTTCTAGGAAGGTTAGGCCGAGAGGAGGATCGAAAATGGGGATTACGGTGCAGGAGATGCTGCGGTTGGACGCGCTGCAAAGTTTACGTGTTATCGCCGGTTTCGATGGTTTGGACAGGATCATCAATCAGGTAAATGTTTTGGAAATGCCCATAACCGAAGTGGAGCATTTGGTTTTGGGAGGCGAGCTTGTGCTGACCACCTTTCACAGCTTGAAAGATGATCTGGAGGCGCAAGTGAATACGATTAAAAAGCTTGCTGAAAACGGGGCAGCAGCTCTGGGGATTCATCCGATGATTGCTGACAAGATCATGCAGAAGGCGATCGTGGAGGCAGCGAATATTTCCGGCCTTCCTGTCATTTTGTTGCCTCCTGCGATGCCTTATGCTACGGTTTTTTCTGCCGTGTTAGGGACGATCCTGAATCGGCAATCACAGTTGTTGAAACAATCGGAAGAGATTAACCGGGAGATGACCCGCGTCATACTGCATGGCGGCGATGTGAATGCGATTGCCAAGACGCTGACCGGATTAATCAAGCAGCCAGTCATGATTACCGACGATATGTTCGAAATTTTGGCTTTAGGGTCAAAAGAAGCGGAAGAACATTCGTTTTTAAAAAAGTGTTTGCTTATGACAGAAATGTCGGAGCGGATTCAGTTTGATAAAGCTGGAAACTGGACCCACGATTCTGCGCTGGAGATGGCGTTTCACTCCAGCTTGTTTGAGATAGAGGGGCGGTCTGTACGGCTGATCGTTATGCCTGCCGGAGTGATAAGCGATCCTCTGGGATACATTTTTACCTTAGAGATGGGGGCTTTCTTACAAGAGCTTGATTTCATTGCCATCTCGCACGCTTCTACTGCGGTCGCTCTGGAGATTGCCAAGCAGCGGGCGATTACCGAGGCGAAAAGACGCATGCGAAGCGACTTTTTGACGGAAATGTTCGAAGGGAAATATGTTAGAGAAGAGGATTTGTACGAGAGGGCGAGAGCGGTCGGACTTAACCTGGTGAAAAAACATATGGTGCTGGTCATGCGTTTTGACTTCAGCGATGGGCTTGAAAAAGAGATGGGGAAACTGGAAAGCCGCATTCACGCGGCGGTCCGGTCAACGATCAATCAGCATGCTCCCAAATGCAATTTTGTGGTAAAGGGGGATATGTTGGTCATTTTCATTCATTTTGACAGACAATTTGACAAGCAACATTCGCAACAGGAAGCGAAAAATCTTGCGGTCCTGTTAAAAGAGGCTATCGAAGCGGGAAGCGGCAAAGCCCGCGTATCTGCCGGAATCGGCGGTTTTTATCCGTCGCCGTTGAACTTGGACCAAAGCTACAGGGAAGCGCTGCAAGCCCTTGAGCTCGGCTGCAAAATGTTTGGGACGGGCAGTATTACAGCAGTGAATGAGCTGGGGGTATTCGGGATTCTGGGGGAACTATCCGGCAAGTTGTTAGACCAGTTTACAGCGGGGCTTCTCGATCAGCTCTATCAATATGATGCCAAAAATCAAACGGATCTGGTAAAGACGGTAGAAGCGTATCTGGATGAAAAGGAAATCTTTACAGATGTCGCAAAGCGGTTGTTCGTACATCCCAATACGGTCAAATACCGGATTGAAAAAGTGAAGGAGATTCTCGGGTTTGATCCTTTTAAAAAGCCTGAGGAAAGATTGAATTTCCATCTGGCGCTGAAGGCCAGGAAGCTATTGCCATAATAGAAGCGCGAAGCAGCTCGGTTTGTCTGTGATAGACAAAGATACAGGCTGTTTTTTGTTTGTTTTAAATATTAAGATTATTATTTTTGTGTGAAATAATGTGAACAGAAACAAGCAGTATGATTGAAAGCTATGCAGGATAGGGGGCTGTGGGCTGCATGATGGACACACAAGATTGGGAAAAACCAAAACCGATGAGGGGGCATTCGCATGGAGAAAAGAATTTTGTGGATCAATCCGGTCACTACTGATTTGTTCAACACCATTTTCAAGAGCGAGTTTGACAGGATCAAGCAGGCGGGGACGATTGTGGATGTGGTTTCCTTGACCCCGGGTCCTGGACCGACTCATCTGGAGTACAACTGCTACGAAGTGATGCTGATGCCGGAAATCCTCCGCGTGATTAAAAAAGCCGAAGAAGACGGCTACGATGCGGCAATTATCGGCTGCTTCTACGATCCTGTCTTGAGGGCGGCCCGAGAGATTTCGAAAAAAATGGTCGTCACGGCTCCGGCAGAAGCCAGCTTGCATATTGCGTCGACATTGGGCGAGAGTATCTCGATCATTGTCGGGCGGCGCAAGTGGATACCGGAGATGAGAGAGAACGTCCATAAATATGGCTTTGCCGACAAATTGGCTTCTTTCAAGTCACTCGATATGGGCGTGCACGATTTTCAGAAAGATCATCAGGTGACGATGCAGCGGATGCGTGAGGCGGCGCGAGAGGCTGTCGAGAAGGATGGAGCCAATGTGCTTGTGCTGGGATGCACGATTGAATTTGGCTTTTATCGGGAAATTCAGGAGGAGCTGGGGGTTCCGGTTATTGACGCAAGCCTTGCACCTTTTAAATACGCCGAATTTTTGATAGAGCTCAACCAAAAATTCGGTTGGAGCCACAGCAAGCTGGATGGCTACCAGTCGCCGCCTGATGAAGAAGTGGCCTGCTGGAAGCTGTTTTAAAAACAAAGTTAGCGGCTGTGAGAAGAGATAAGGGGGGCCATTTATGAGAGCAGAAAGCGGAGTGGAGGTACTGCAAAAGCGATCAGTACCCGTTGGGGCGCTGTTTGAAAACATGCCGGTTACCAGTCAGCATTGGCAAGCGGGATTGGTGCTTTTTTTCTCCTTTGTGATTGAATCGTGGGAAATGATGATTGTCATTCTGGCAAGCGCTTCAATTGGCGGCGAGTTTCAACTGGACGGCACTCAAATCGGATCGCTTATCGGCTCCATTTATCTCGGGATGATCCCGGGATGCCTGCTATGGGGAAAGCTCGTTGATAAAATCGGCCGCAAGCAATCAATGATTATCAGTTTTGGCCTCTATGGAATCATTTCGCTTATTAGTGCATTCTCACTCACCTACGAAATGCTGTGGTGGACCCGCTTCTTGTCCGGTGTGGCGCTCTCTGGGGTTTTGGTGGCAACGTTCCCCTACTTCGAGGAGCTGCTCCCCATGAAGGTGCGTGGGAAGGCTGCGGTGTATCTGGCTTCTGGATGGCCAGTAGGCTATTTGCTTGCCATTGGCACGACCTACCTCTTTATGGAGCTGGGCTGGCGCTGGATTATTGGCGTCAGTTCGCTTGCCGGTTTGTGGTTTCTGGCAATCGCTGCGTTTGTACCTGAGTCGCCGTACTGGTTGGCCGGAAAAGGGCGCCATTCGGAGGCGAAGGAGGTTATTGACAAACTTTCCAAAGGCACGATGCAAAAAGAGATCAACAGCGTCGAGCTTGCTGTGGAGAATGTGAAAACAGGTTCTTTCCTGGAGATTTTTAGCGGGCAATTCCGGCGTTCGACAATTTTGCAGCTCGTCATCAACTTTAGTTTTTCCTGGGGATATTGGGGACTGTCCTCCTGGATGCCGGCACTTTTGGCGAAAAAAGGATTGAGTGCGCCGGAAGGAATGGGCTTTATGGCTATATCCGCCCTCTTCATGTTTCCCGGTTACATGGTTTCCTCGTATTTGACGGGCAAATATGGGCGCAAAAAAGTAATGGCGCTGTTCGTCTTTTTTGCAGCGATCAGCGGGTTTGGATTTGCCAACGCAAATACTTTGCAGGAAATGTACATCTGGAATTTTGCCCTTTCGTTCTTCAGCTTGGGGGCGTGGGGAGTATGGGATACATGGATGGCTGAGCTGTATCCGACAGAGGTCCGCGGTGTCAGCTATTCTGTAGGGATGACCGGCCAGCGTGTAGCCAACGCGATTGCACCAAGTGTAATCGGAGCCATGCTGGCGATCAACAGCAGCTTTTTGACTACGGTTTCCTTTATCTCCGCTTTTCTTGTCGTTACATTTGTGGCTTCGCTTTTCCTGAAGGAAACGGAAGGCGAGATTTTGCATTAATGCTGTAACATTCCATTACTCCTAGAAGGGTGGTTCCTATGCGTGTAGCTACAGATATTGGAGGAACGTTTACTGACCTGGTGTACCTAGATGAGCACGGTAAAATCGGTACCGCTAAAAGCGATACAACACCGCCCCATTTTGAGCAAGGGGTTATCCAAGTGATTCAAAAGGCTGGGATTGATCCTTTGGAAATCGCGACCTTTATCCACGGAACGACGGTAATTATCAACGCATTGACGGAGCGCAAGGGAGTAAAGACCGGGTTAATCACGACAAAAGGGTTCCGCGATGTGTTGGAAATTGCCCGAGGCAACCGTCCCGATTTGTTCAATGTTCGTTATCAGAAGCCGACTCCGTTTGTTGCGCGCTTTCTGAGGAAGGAGGTCAGCGAGCGGATCAACTATAAGGGGGAAGTCATGGCCGAATTGGCGGTGGAAGAGGTGAAGGCCACTGTCGAGCAACTGCGAGCGGAGGGAGTCGAGGCTATTGCGGTCTCATTCCTGCATGCCTACGCCAACCCCATTCATGAAAAGCTGGCGGTGGAAGCGATCAGGGAAATTTGGCCGGAGGTAGCCGTGACGGCTTCGCATGAGGTGACCAAGGAATGGCGCGAGTACGAGCGGACCAGTACGGCAGTGCTGAACTCTTATGTCAAGCCGATTGCCAAGTCCTACATCGACAAGTTGAGTAACCATCTTCACGACATCGGGCTTGACGGCAACAAATATATCATGCAGTCCAACTCTGGCACGACTACTTTTGAGCAGTCAAAAGAAACGCCGATCAACATGGTCGAGTCGGGGCCAGTAGCCGGGATTTTTGGCTCAGCCATCTTAGGGCAAATTCTTGGGGAAGAAAACATCATTGCTTTTGATATCGGAGGGACGACGGCCAAATGCTCCCTGATTGACAAAGGGGAAGTAAAGGTTACGACCGAATACCGGATTGAGAAAGATGAACGAAATGCCGGATATCCGATTAAAGTACCAGTGGTTGATATCGTGGAGATCGGGAATGGCGGAGGTTCTATTGCCTGGATCGACGGTGCCGGCTCATTAAAGGTGGGGCCACAGTCGGCCGGGGCGTTGCCAGGGCCGGTCGCCTATGGGCGTGGCGGTGAAAGTCCGACTACAACCGATGCCAATTTGGTTACAGGGCGGTTATCGCCTGCCAATTTTCAAAACGAGGTAAATATGGAAGCGGTCAAGCAAGCGATCGACGAAAAGATCGCAAAGCACTTCGGCATCTCCGTGGAAGAGGCGGCACTGGGAATTATCCGCATTGCCAACTCCAACATGCTGAATGCGCTGAAGCTCATTTCCATTCGCAAGGGTTACGACCCGCGGGAGTTTTCCCTGGTTGCATTCGGAGGGGGAGGACCGATGCATGCGCTGGCATTGGCCAAGGAATTGGGTGTGAAAAAAGTCATCATCCCGATTGCGGCTTCGGTCTTCTCCGCATGGGGCATGCTGATGACTGACTTGCGGCACGACTACATCCAGACGTATATTCGCCGAATGAACGGACTGAATCAGGAAGAACTGAATCGCGAATGGAGCCAACTGGAAAAAGAAGCGACCGACCAATACGAGCGCGAAGGAATTGCAGCGGATCAAGTACTGTTCGTACGCTATGCGGACATCCGTTACGTCGGACAGGAGCATGCTGTCAAGGTTCCCGTGCCAAATGGACTGATGGATGCAAAAGCGATTGAGGAAGTGATTTATCGCTTCCATGACCTGCACGAGCAGCATTACACGTTCAAACTGGAGCATGCACCGACGGAGATTGTAAACCTCCATCTAACGGCGTTCGGCACGGTGCAAAAACCACGGATAGCCAGTCTGGGAAGACAAGGGGACAATAGCGAGGAAGCGCGCAAAGAAGTGCGTCCGGTTCTGTTCGAAGAGTATGGATGGATTGACACGACAGTCTACGACCGCGAGCTGCTGAATGCCGGAAGCGCGGTGAAGGGTCCGGCAATTGTCGAGGAACCTTCTTCTTCAACGGTCATTTATCCTGGACAGCATCTCATTGTTGATGAATATGGCAATCTAATCATTACTACGGGGGTGTAGTCAGATGAGTGAGACAACGTTGAAACATGACCAGTTTACGCTTGAGATTGTGAAAGATTCCCTGATCGCCATTGGGGAAGAAATGTTTCATACATTGGCGCGCACGTCGATGAGTCCGATTATTTACGAGGTGCTCGACTTCGCCAGCGGCTTGACAGATGCAAAAGGTCAACTTCTGACGCAAGGCAACGGTGTGACCGGATTTATCGGGATGCTGACCTTTATGGTGAAGGAAACTTTGAAAAAGTTTTCCGAGCATGGGGAGCTAAAGCCGGGGGATATCATCATCATAAATGATCCTTACGGTGGAGGAGGTTCCCACTTGTCTGATGTAGGTCTTGTGCTGCCAATCTTTTACGAGGGCGAGCTGATTGCCTTTTCGGCCAACAAAGCCCACTGGACCGAAGTAGGCGGAAAAGACCCGGGTTCCTGGACGACCGACTCCACGGAGATTTTTCAGGAAGGTTTGCAATTTCCTTGCGTCAAACTATTTGAAGCAGGCAAGCTGAATCAGCCGTTGGTTGATATCATTGCAGCAAATGTCCGCTTTCCCGATCTCTCGCTTGGTGATATGTGGGCGCAGGTAGCAGCATTGCGAACAGGAGAGAAGCGCTTTCGCGAATTGTGCGATAAGCATGGAAAAGCGGTAGTGAAGGATGCCATTGACCATTTGTTAAGACATGGCGAACAGTTGGCGGTAAAAGAAATTGCCAAGCTGCCTAAGGGCACGTATGAAGCCGTAGATTTTATTGATGATGACGGAGTTGGAAACGGTCCATTCAAGGTACAGGTGAAGGTCACGATTACCGATGACGAGTTTATTTGCGATTTCCGCGGTAGTCATCCGCAAGTGCTGGGTCCAGTCAATTGCTCCTATACCGCCTTGGTTTCCGCCGTTCGCGTCATTTTTCTTGCGGTGACCAACCCGTCTCAGGATGTAAACGATGGCGTTTTCCGCCCGCTCCACATTCTTATCGATGACCGTTCCATTTTCTCAGCGGAACGCCCGGCAGCCGTATCAACCTACTGGGAAACCATGATGTATGGAGCGGATCTCGTCTGGAAGGCACTGGCACCGGTCGTTCCCCATCGGTTGAATGCGGGGCATCTGCTTTCGGTGTGCGGGGTGGTGCTATCCGGCATCCATCCGGATACGAACGAACCGTTCCTTGTGGTTGAGCCTTCAGTCGGAGGATGGGGCGCAGGAGACGGACTGGACGGGATGGCCGGACAGTTTTGCATCGGCGATGGGGAAACGTACAACGTGCCGGTCGAAGTAGCCGAGACACGTTATGGCATCATGGTTGAGGAGTACAGCCTGCGTACGGATGGGGCTGGTGCCGGTAAATATCGCGGCGGTTCAGGAGCTATCCGCTCGTACCGCGCGATGTCTGATGGTCAGACGATCACGGCAACCTTTGGCCGTCACAAATATTTGCCATGGGGCTTTAACGGGGGGCATGACGGCTCCCGCAATGAATTTGAGATCGTCAAAGCCAATGGCGAAGTGGTTGGTCCATTTGGCAAATATGCACGCTTTCCGCTTAATAAAGGAGATGTCGTGCGCCTTGTTACCGCAACAGGCGGAGGATACGGCAATCCGCTGGAACGTCCGATAGAGAAGGTCGTCCTGGATGCCAAAAATGGCTATATTTCCGTAGAACAAGCAAGAGACTTGTACGGAGTAGAGCTGGACAAGGCAACGTATCGTGTAGAAGGGGTGACACCGCTGCGTCAGTCTTTTGAACAGGGGGAACAGCAATGCTCATTGTAAATGCCAATGCGATTCAGCCGGAAGATCGCCCAGGTGTAACCCTGAAAATATTGTTTACCGAAGAGCAGGTAGAGAACGGAAAAGCTACTTTCGGTGTCGTCGTCGTTCCGCCTGGTGCGCGTATTCCTTTAAGCGGTTCGGGGAGTCATGCGCAGGACGAGTATTCAATCGTCGTAAAAGGAACGATTCTTGCCGGTACGGAAGAAGGTGAATATCGGATGTCAGCAAATGATGCGTCTCTTATTCCTGCTGGCGAGGCCCACTGGGCATACAACGACGGGAGCGAAGATTGCGAAATCGTCTGGGTGCTTGTAAAACGATAGTGGCATGGATACGGAGAGGATGCTAGACTTGGTTATCTCAATGTCGCAGTGAATGGAGCATAGGTTTGTGTGACTGGATGAGTGCCCTCTTTTCATAAAAGGGGGCTAATCTTATCTCATTCGAACAAGTCTAGATCGCTAGTATGTTGATACAGCCATTCGCCTTGCCTTCAACGAGACTACGTTGCTGCATAAACACATTTTCGATTCCGATCTTTGGAGCGATCTGTTATCCTTCGTGAGTCGATTTATCCAATTTCAATTTGCTAAAGTGCCATATAATGTAGACCGTCCACAGGGCGGTTTGTTTGTTTTATACTGATAAATAAATTTGAATGGAACGCAACAATACCCCTTTTTCAGCATGAATAATCTCCTCCTTAATGTCGCGACAAATTGTCCTTACATTAAGAAGGGACTTCGGTAGAAAGATTCGAGGATTTCACAGGAGGAAACGGCATGAAGACAATCACGATCCACCAGCCTTGGGCAACATTGATCGCTCTTGGCGAGAAACGCTTTGAAACCCGGGGGTGGGCCACGAAATACCGCGGCCCTCTCGCGATTCACGCGGCCAAAAAGGTGGACAAGGAGGCGTGCTACAGGGAGCCAATACGGTCGGTCCTTTCCAAACATGGCTACTCGGCAGATAATTTGCCGACAGGCGCGGTGGTTGCGACCGCAAAGCTTGAAGATTGCCTGCAAATCAGTATCGATCCTGGAACAGGCGAAGTTGCCGCCTGGCGTGACGCAGATGATGCGGCGATACCGATAGAAGGCAATGAACTCAGCTTCGGTTGGTTTGCTCGCGGAAGGTTTGCCTGGCAGATGGTTGACGTAAAGCCGATCGCTCCGGTGCCGGTGAACGGACGGCAAGGATTGTGGAATTGGGATTGTGACAAATACCATAACGAGAAAACGGATAATGAATGATTGTCCTAAAATGACGAGCGAAGCAGATGGGGAGACTAGCGCACAGGCAGCAGGAGCGTGACTTCCTCGACAAATGAGAGTTCATCCGAAACACCGAGAAACTGACAAATAAATGAGTTCGGCCAGTCATTATATATGCCGTTCCTCGCCTTGCCTGTCCTACATAAATTGTACAAGGGGGTGGAGGGATGAGCACAAACAAGTGGAGGACTCACCGCAGATTTTCGCGCAGATTCGGCACAGTCTGGTCCGTCTGGCGATCTGTGAACGGCAAAATTCAACGAGGATACTTCAAATTTCCTTGCAAGAAAAACGCGAAGTGGGGCAATGTGATTGCAAACGAGCTGATTGCTTATCATCTAGCCAAGCTCCTGGAGCTAAACGTAGCGACTGTAGAACTAACGGTTGTTGAGGGAAAGCAAGGGATCGTCTCCATTGCTAAGCCGATGGCCGCCCATTTCAACTGGTTCCAGCTAACCAAAAAAACAGGCGGTTCGCCCGTTAAACATTTGCACAATCCCGAACAACTGTTACTTACATTTGTTTTTGATATATGGATTTGCAACATTGATCGGCACGGGGGAAATCTGATTGTTTTCCCCAAAGGGAAGCACTATGATTTTTATTTGATCGACCACGGCAGCGCGGTTTTAGGGGGAGTTACGTGGAGAAAAATCCATTGGAGCGCGGATTACTGGCTGAATGTAAGCAAATACAATTTCCACTATCCAAGAGGCTTGCGCGCCTATATTCGCACCTTTCGCCAGCTTTTGCCGCATGTGGATAAAATTGAGAAAATCCCTGAACACATGATACGAGACATTGTGGAGACAGTACCGGAAAACGTATTGCCAAAACTCGAAAAAGAAATGGTAGTAGAAATGCTGCTCTACCGTCAAAAGAAATTACGCGAGATGGTCGTGGCTTGGTGCATGCGGCATAAGAAAGCGATTGCGGAGTAAGCAACTCGGCAAGAATGGGGTGGCGCGAGGGAGTTTACCAAGCAGGAGACGTGCCCCATTTTACCGCTTTTGTTGGGACGGAAACGATTTGCAGGGAACGAAGGCGAAACCGACGAAAGCAAGGAGTAGGACCATTTGTGTCGAGGAAATCAGAAATGTAGCCAATACATCCGTGCACTTCGCCGCATGTACAGGCTCTTTCGAATGGGCGGCAATGCGGTACTCGCGGCGGGCAGCTTGCAGCGCATTTTGGCGATTGCACCGGAGTCGGAGACGGATGGCCGCGAGCTCATCAAATTGCATCTGGAAGCGGGCAACCGCAATGAGGCGCTGCGCGTTTATTGGCAGTTGGAGCGGGTCATTCGCGATGAGCTGGGGGTCGCGATGGAAGAGGAGACGGTAAGATTGTATCAACAAATGAGACACCAGGGATGAGCGGACGATGAGAAAAACGATTGCAGCGGCGCTGGTCACGCTGGTCATATTGGCCGCAACATACGGCATGTTTCTCGTTTGGTTCTCGCTGGACGGGAAGCAGACGCCAAGGGTGGAGAACGGGCTGCTGGATTTGACCGCATGGCGGTTTGCAGACAAAGGCATCGTTCCGTTGGACGGAGAATGGGAGTTTTACCCGGACAAGCTCCTCTTCCATGAAGATTTCACATCCTCCCCCGCGAATGAAAACAATCGTTTGCCGGGGCGGATCGAAGTGCCGGGCTCGTGGTCGGATCAGATGAATACTTTGGGCATGGCAACATACCGTCTGCGGATCAAAGTCGGCGATACGGCAGCGGTTTACGGTTTGAAAACATCGGCAATCTGATCGACAACGCGGTCAAGCATACGAGGGCGGCAGTATTGCCGTAACGGCAGCGGCGACAGACGGACGGCATGATTGAAATTTCGGTTCAGGACACAGGCACAGGAATCGAAGCGCAAAACATTCCCTATCTGTTCGATGCGCCGCTGGAGCCTTTTGGCTATAATGTCATTGCCGTCAAAAACGGTTATGAGGCGCTGGAACAAATCAGCCAGCGGCATAAGATAGATCTTGTCATTCTCGACCTGATGATGCCGGGCATGTCGGGGTACGAAGTGTGCCAGGAGATTCGCAAAACGTACACGCTGCTGGAGCTTCCCGTGCTGATGGTGACGGCTGCGATTCAACCTCAAGACAAGGTAGCGGCGTTCGAGGCGGGGGCGAACGACTTCCTGCCGAAGCCATTCGAACTGGCGGAGCTGAAGGCAAGAATCGGCAGCCTGCTGGCGATGAAGGAGTCGCTCGCCAAGGCGGTCGATCTGGAGGTTGCGTTTTTGCAATCGCAAATCAAGCCGCATTTTTTGTACAACGTCTTGAATAGTATTGTTGCGCTGAGTTATACGGATGTTCTGCCGCATACAGCGATGAAGCAGGCGGATGGCGTGGAGGCGATCGCGGACAGGTAGATTAAGATAGAAAAATAGACCCAAGCTTGGGGAGCAATTGGTGGATAATCCGATTCAACAGTGAATGCGGATTATCCACTTTTTTTGCACTGTCTTTCATACGAGCGATAACATGTGGTTTCATCGAATGGATTTCCGTTCCGAGGTAAGGAAATCACTTAAAAAGCACTCTCTTTCTTGCGATTGATGGCAAGTTCAGTTCAGGGGCGCTGCATAAAAGTCTGCCTGTCAGTTGTTTTGCATCAGAAAACAGAAACTCGGATTTGTGCTTGGAATAATCATGCAGCTCATCTCGTGTTAACAAGGGCAGCCCGCAGGAATCTATGGTTAAAAGCGGACTTGACCTGAACGCTCACTCCGTCTCCACTATCTATTTGGGACATGAAAATAATGTCAAATGTAGTTATTCCGTTAGCATTTGTTGGAGGAAGAGGAACGTTTGATTGAGTAGACGTCCGGATCACTCCGGCAATGGCATAGCTTTCAGGCGTAGCCGAGTTATTGCGTAACACATGAATATCGATCACAAACGCATAATTTGGGAGAGGATTGGAATTTGGATCAAGTGCAGTGACAGTTACAGTACTTCCACCGATTCCGGTAAGAGGGGAGGCAATACTTGCTGTTAATACTGGTCCGCTATTCTCGCTTTATTCCTCTATCTATCTTGGTTTTATAGCGAGCCTACACCGTGCGGGCGACTTTCATCGCACACGGCGTTTCATCAACGGATCAGAAAGAAAATGAACAACGGGCAATATTATCGTACAACTCATATGTCTGAATTTACATTGTTTATGTTCGACAAACCAGACAATTTGTTAACGAGGGAGAGAACAGCATTGCATGAAGATGCGCACACTAAGGAAAAATAAAGGGGGCATTGCCGCGTGCGCTAAGACGCGACATTCATTTTCGGGGATGGCTCAGTTGGCTTGTTCATCTTCTCAGATGTTTTGCGTTTGCCGAAGCTGTGTTGAGTTGGCGTTTGCCAATGGCTGAAGTTTACACAAAGACGAACAGGAGCGATTTTCATGAGTGATCTGAGCGTTACAGGCGCTAACTTCTTGAGGTGCGCGAGTTTTTAGGTTATGGCGCATTTGCTATATGGGAAGCAAATGACGAAAGAGCAAACGTATAGCGAGTCATAAGTCACAGCCGAAGGGAGAGCGTGTATTTGTCGATTTCCCTATGTTGGGGAGACCCACAATCCCGCAAGATGCACCTATCTCCTTGTCAGCATCCTAACATCCGTTCAAGTATATAGATTGGGTAGCAAGTATACAATTTTCCCGAGGATTTGAGCTAGCGGACATAGATAGCTTCGGCATTAACGCGACGAGGCTTTTTAGCATGTGTTCAGGGGACAAATTCTCCCCACGCACTGACTTTCAGACTTATGCAGAAAAAAAGCTCCTGTTGACAGGACACTAAATGGTGTCTTATTATTAAAACAGACACTAAAAGGTGTCCAATAAGAAAAAACCATTTGCAAAGCTCACAACCTGAATAAGCCTCATTGGAAATATGGATGAGAGGGGAGACAGATGGACCAGCTGATCAGTGCCAGAACAATCGCGAGTGTAGAAATTCAGCCCTGGGGAAAAATAACTGCTTATTGGTCAGCGACATTCTTACTCGCA
>NZ_DOTK01000078.1:0-83568 GCF_003521185.1 Brevibacillus sp. | reverse complement strand
CTTACTCGCAGCAACAGTGATGGCAAGTGGCATCGGTCAACTGATGCAAGCGGGAGAAGCGTCGAACTGGTGGCGAAGTTTGGTTGCCCGCTATAGGCTTTGACTATCTTAACCCTCTTAACCATTCCCGGGATTTGAAAAGTGCCCGGAGCCATCGCTCTTGCCGTGCCAGGTTTACCTCGGCTGAAAGAATGGTTCACGCTGGTATCTACATTTGAATGACTGGTGCAGCTTTCTCTCATGTGTTTGCCAACGATTACGGTGATTGCGAGTTTTCTGCTATCCTCCCGCTCTTTTATTCCGCGCTAAATCTCGCCGCATGGGCGCTGCATTCACAGGGTGCAAACTTTAGGGAGGTGCTCAAAATTAACATTCGTCCTTTCGCGCCACCAATACCTATGTCCTACAGAAATTAATATTTTGGAGGGAGTGTTGTGAACGAGAATGAAAACGAAAACAACCAGTCTCGGGATGTGTTTGATGCTGTAGCGGACCCAACCAGGCGACGACTGATTGAGTTATTGGCCGGAGCAGAGGAGCTGCCGCTTCATGAACTAACGGCACAGTTTCAAATGGGCCGGACGGCGGTATCCAAGCATTTGACAATTCTGAAAGAGGCCGGACTGGTGCTCGACCGCAAAGTCGGCAGGGAAACGCGATTTAGGCTCAACGCGGCTCCACTGAGGGAAATTCAAGATTGGGTGGCTTTCTACAGCAAGTTTTGGAGTGCGAATTTGTTGCGCTTGAACCAACTATTAGAGGAGGAAGCAGAATGAGTTTGACATTATCTTTGGATTTTCAGTACAAGACAACGCTTGAGAAGCTGTGGTCCGCTTTGACTGATTCAAGCAAGCTGGCCAAATGGGTGTGCAACATCCAGACTGGCGAGCCGATGGAAAATGATTTTAAACCTGTGGTGGGACATCGTTTTCAGTTTCGCACTAAGCCGACCGAATATTGGGATGGAGTCGTTGAGGGCGAAGTGCTTATCGTAGACGAACCAAACCGCTTGTCCTACACGTGGGGCAGCGGGGGAGAGAAGCACACAGTTGTCTGGACGCTACAGGATTTAGGAGACGGAAAAGTTAACCTGCATCTCGAACAATCCGGAATCTCCAATGAGCAGGCACTGGGTGGAGCGAAGTACGGCTGGAGCAAGTGGTGCAGCGAGCTGGAAAAGGCGTTGGCATAATAACCGGATAGCGGGATGTACCACTGATTACCTCCGTCCGCAACGCTAGATGAATGGATGATCATTTCCATACACACAAATGAAAAGCCTTCCAGTTGCAGCAAACGGGATAGAGTGCTCGAATGGGAGGTTTTTCAATTGCGTGCAAGTGAATTGTCGCGGTTGTTCGCATAGTCACAGTCTTAATTATGATAGAATGGGCAAAATTAAGAGCAAGAGGTTATTACGACTGAATGAACATTCTTTTGACTGTCAGTTGATCAAAAGATGGAAGAGGAGTGCTCTTTGATGACAAATAGTAGTGCGCATCCGAAGGTCGACGAATTTTTAAGCAAAGCGAAAAAGTGGCAGGAAGAATTTGTGGAGTTGCGCAGAATCGTTCTCGACTGTGGGCTGACCGAAGATTTTAAATGGATGCATCCTTGTTACACGCTGGAGAAAAAGAACGTCGTTTTAATCCATGGTTTCAAAGAATACTGTGCGCTCCTGTTCCACAAAGGTGCGTTGTTGCAAGATCCGCACGGAATCCTCATCCAGCAGACGGAAAATGTACAGGCGGCGCGACAAATTCGCTTTACCAACGTGCAAGAAATCGTGGAGATGGAAGACGTCTTGAAAGCCTATATTCATCAGGCTATTGAAGTGGAAAAAGCCGGTTTGGAAGTGGATTTCAAGAAGACAGAAGAATATACCGCTCCTGAAGAATTTCAAACGAAATTGGCTGAAAATCCTGACCTGAAAGCTGCCTTCGAAGCGTTGACACCGGGACGGCAGAGAGCATACCTTCATTATTTTTCTGAACCGAAACAATCCAAGACGCGAGTGGCGAGAGTGGAAAAATACATGGAGCAAATTCTAAACGGAAAAGGATTGAATGATTAGCCTAGCGCAGCTATTCAGCGATAAGCGTCAAACGGAGCGAACCAACTGAAATCCGGTGAATGCAAAAAATTAGTGAAAAAATGGGACGCCGTGCTGTGACGTACGGTTGTTTTTTTACACCGCAGTCACGAACCTTTTATTCGCAATAGTAAGAAATCTAACCGGAGAAAGAGCAGGCCATTACGGCTTGCTCTTTTCTTTTTGCGAGAGGACAGGCAGCTCCATACTCGCGCAGAAGCCTTTGCCGACCTCGCTCGATAACGACAGCTTTCCTCCGTGAGCCTTGGCGATTCGCTCGGCCATGGGAAGGCCGAAGCCGTGTCCGTTATGGCGCGGGCGTTTGCGTTTGCTTGCGTAAGGCAGTTCCAGCAAGTCGGGCAGTTCGTCTGGGGAAATTCCGTTTCCGTTGTCTGAGACGACTACGTGACAAGCTTGGTTGCCGGGATCAAAAAAGGTTTGGATGCGCAGTTGGCACCCCGCCGGATTATGGTCGATGCTGTTTTGCAAAAGATTGGCAAGGGCACGCAACAAAAGGCGCTCATCCCCATCGATTTGCGGGGATTCATCTCCAAGCTCTACTTCCAGCTGATACCGCTCATCCAGTCCGTTGTTCAACAGCTCCGAGGCCGCTTGTCTGGCGACTGCCGACAACCGCAGCGGTTTTTTGCCCAGCGGCTGCATCTCGTATTCGAGCATGGAGACGAGGTTCAAATCACTTACCAAAGAACGGATGCGCTCGGCTTGTTGGCGCATAATCGCGGCCAAGCGCCTCTGTTCTGCCGGCAGCTCCGGGCTGTCAGCGATGTCGCTCGCGTAGCCGAGGAGCATGGAAAGCGGCGTACGGATGTCGTGGGAAACGCCGGAAATCCAGTTGGAGCGGGCCGCGTCTCTTGCTTTCAGAGCTGCGTTTTTTTGTTGCAGCAGGGCGGACACATGATTGATGCTTACCGCCAGATTCGCCAGCACGCCTTTTGGCTCAATCTGGACAGGCTTGTCTGCTCCCAACGCTTGAATGCCGCTTGTCAGCGGGCGGATGGAAGCGATGAGTCTGGAACCGATGAACAGCGAGAGCAACAGAGCCAGCACGATGTTGCCTGCCAACAAAAAGAACGCCTTCCCGGGCAAATTCTCCACCCAGCCAACCGGAAGAATATGCTGGTATTTGGCGTAGGAGCCTTTCCGGTAACCGACGACGACAAGGCCATCTGGATGTTCCCAGGTGAAGACCGGATAATCGTCCAGGAAGCTGCGTGAAAACTTGGCTACATCTGCGAGAGAGTACGGCCGTTCCAGTTCGGCAGGGAGCTGGAACTTCCATGCCACGTAGCCTTTGGAGTCGATCAGCATGGCCCACGCCCTGTTTTGCTCCAAAAGTTGTTGCGAGCGGGGAGCGATGGCATAGGCGTCTCGATTGCCATGCAAGTCGTCGCTGACGAAATGCACAACAGCGGAAGGAGAGGCGCCATCGCTGATCCCGCTGCCGATCCAGATCAAGAGCACGACAGCATTGAGAGCCAGGAGCAGCAGCGAAATCAGGATGGTGGCGTGAACAAAACGCTTGATAATGCGCGACGTGCCTTCCATCGTTACTCCTCCTTTACGATCAGCTTGTAGCCGAGTCCGCGCACGGTCAGCAAATGAGCGGGCTGGGAAGGATTCGCTTCGATTTTTTCCCGAATGCGCCGAATGTGCACCATCAGCGTATTTTCATAGCCGTAATAGTCGTCGCCCCATGCGGCCTGACAGAGCGCGTCGCTCGTGACGATGCGATTGTGGTTCTCATAAAACTTGCCGAGCAGAGCGATTTCTTTTGCGGTCAGCGGGATATTTGTTCCGTCATGGCGAATGGTGCCAGCCTCCAAGTCAATGAGACGGTCGTCCAGTTGAAAAACAGGGCGTTTTTCCGGCGTGTGGGGAATGTACACTCTGCGCAAAATAGCCGTCAGCCGCAAGACAAGCTCCCGTGGCAAAAACGGTTTCACGATGTAATCATCCGCGCCCAGTCCGAGGCCGAGGATTCGGTCTTCATCCTGTCCTTTGGCAGACAAAAACAGCACAGGCAAGTTCGAAATATGCCGGATCGCTTGCAGCAAGGAAAAGCCGTCGCCATCCGGCAGCATGACATCAAGAATGGCGAGGTCAGGCTGGATGGAACGACAAAGCTCCAGCGCTTCTCTGCAATCGCCCGCATGGTAAATGCGCATGAATCCTTCCTTGCGCAAAAAATGCTCGACCATTTTTCGGATTTCAGGCTCATCGTCGACGATAAGCAGCTTTTTCTGTTTCAGTTCGTCCATCTGTCATCACCTCTCTCTACTATAGCGGCTTTGGCGCGGGATAATCGGCTTTTGCAGCAAATTTAAGGCTGGCGTAAGGTGAACGTCAGATTGCTGAAAGAATCTCCTGTCATACTGCATATATGCCAAATAAAGCCATTGCAGGAGGGACAGATGGAGACGATCCTATCTACTACCAAACTATCGAAGCGATACGGTGATGCCTTGCGCGTGAAGGAAGTGAATTTGTCTGTACGCGAAGGGGAGATTTACGGATTTCTTGGCCCGAACGGAGCAGGGAAATCGACTACATTAAAGATGCTGTTGGGGCTGGTACGACCGACGAGCGGCCAGGTGCAGGTGTTCGGGAAGGAGCTTCAGGCAAACCGCCGCTTCGTTCTCAGCCAAATCGGTTCACTGATTGAATCGCCCTCGTACTACGGGCACTTGACCGGGCTGGAAAACATGCGTGTCGTGCAGAAGCTGCGCGCTGTTCCGGCGAAAAACATCGAGGAAGCGCTGAAAATCGTGCGTCTGGAAAAACAGAAGGAGAAGCAGGTTGAAAAGTATTCACTGGGGATGAAACAGCGGCTAGGAATTGCGATGGCATTGCTGGCGTTTCCCAAGCTGTTGATTTTGGATGAGCCAACGAATGGTTTGGACCCTGCGGGAATCGGAGAAATCCGGGAGCTGATCAAAGCGCTTCCGCAACAATATGGAATGACGATTTTGCTTTCCAGCCACCTTTTATCCGAAATCGACCAGATCGCGACTTCCGTGGGCATTATCAATCATGGTCACATGCTGTTCCAGGGCAAGCTGAGCGAGCTGCACCAAAAAAACCAGCCGCGCATTATCATCAAAACGACAGATAACAGGGCGGCGAGGGACGTGTTGATGCGGGCAGGCTTTTTCCCCGGCGTGGAGGAGGGCGCGCTTGTTTTTGAAAAGCTTGCCGATGGACAGGTAGCGCAGGCAAACAGGATTCTGCTGGCTGAACATATTGATGTGCTTCGCATCGAGGAACAGAAAAGAAGCCTAGAAGACATGTTCCTGAAGCTTACAGGGGGAGGCGAGAGTCTGTGAGGAAGGCGCTGTCGCTTGAGTTTTACAAGCTGCGTCGCAAATATGTGTTGCCGATGGCGCTTTTGTTTCTGACGGTGGAGCTTGTCTGGGCGTTGATCGCCGTCAGCATGTCTTTTGAGCGCAATCGTGACAGCGCGGGCTGGGAAGTGATCGTCGCCATGCTGTCCACGATGAACGGACTGTTTTTGCCATTGCTTTCGGCTATTGTCGTTTCCCGGATTTGCGACATGGAGCATAAAGGGAATACGTGGAGGCTGCTTCGCTCTATGGCCGTGCAGCCAGGGAAGCTGTATGCGGCGAAGTACGCTTGCGCCGGATTGATCATGCTGGGCGTTTGCCTGTGCCAGCTGCTGGCGATTGCGGTGTTTGGCGTCCAATCCGGGTACTTGACGTCTGTTCCGCTTGTGCTGTTGGCACGGTTTCTTTTCGGCACGCTGGTCACGACGCTGGTCGTCCTTGCCTTGCAGCAGTGGATTTCTACGGTGGTGAAAAATCAGGCGTTTGCGCTTTGCCTGGGGATGCTCGGCGGTTTTCTCGGAATGGTAGGCGATTTGTTTCCGGAAGCGGCAAGACGCGTATTCGTCTGGGCGTACTATACGGGGCTTAGTCCCGTTACACAGCAGTATGCGAGCGAAAAGATGCAATTCGTCGTCCGGGAGGCAGGCCCGATCTCGTCTGCCGCGGCTGTTTTGCTGGCGGTTGCCGCGCTGCTTTTTCTCATGGGAAGACGCCATGCATCCAGACTGGAAGGGTAGGGGGAGAAGTGATGATCAAGCAATGCTTTCAGGCGGAGTGGTTGAAAATGCGCCGCTCCCATATTTGGGTGGTGTTCATGCTCCTGCCTTTGGTCAGCGTCATCATCGGCTGGGCCAATTACGTCATGAACCAAGGGACGCTGCAAAAGGAATGGTACAGCTTGTGGTCGCAGGTTGGCTTGTTCTACGGAGAGTTTTTCTTTCCTATTCTCATTGCGATCGGCTGCTCGTATCAATGCCGACTGGAGCATCAAAACAAAAACTGGCATCTGGTGCTGACCGCACCTGTATCGCTTGCGGCCCTGTTTGCAGCCAAACTGGGAGTCGTAGCAACTCTTCTTCTCCTAGTCCAAGCGTTCTTTTGCTTGCTGTATGTATGCGGCGGGCTTTTGGCAGGGCTTTCCGCGTTGCTTCCCGCAGAATTGCCCGGCTGGTTGTTGCGCGGATGGATCGCGGCGATGACGATCGCGGTTTTTCAATTGGCGCTCTCGATGCGGATCAAAAGCTTTGCAACGCCAGTCGGCATCGGTTTGTGTGCCGTTTTTTTCGGGCTGGGAATGTATGTGCTGAAGCTCGGATTGTTTTTCCCGCATTCGCTGTTAACAGTGGGGATGGGGGTATTGAGCCAGGAGGGACTTGATTTTGGCAGCAACGTGGTTTTTCTGCTGATGAACGCATTGTTCGGAGTGGGAATCAGTACAGTTGTCCTCCGGCGATTACGCAAGTCGGATGTGCTCGCCTGATCTTTGAAAAGAAGGGTTTTTCCGTAAGTGAAGAGAATAACGGATAAAAAGTCTGAGTATTCACTCACGATGGGAGGCGGCTGCGACCATGTTGCAAGGTGGAAAATATGTGAAGGTGGAGCCAGGGGTCGAGATTTTTGTGCAGGACGTGGGACAAGGTGATCCGATCGTCCTGATCCCGGGCTGGACGTTTACAACCGAAGTGTTTCACAAGCAGATCGAGCATTTTCAAAAGACTAACAGGGTGATCGCGATTGATCCGAGAAGCCATGGCAGATCGTCCGTGACGATGCACGGCAACGACTATGCCACGCACGGTACTGACTTGGCAAAAGTCATCGAGGCGCTGGGGCTTGTGGATGTGACGCTGGTCGGCTGGTCATTTGGCTGCTTGACGATGTGGGAATACGTTCGGCAGCACGGCACGCGAAACGTAAAATCTTTCGTGTTCGTCGACTTGTCGCCGAAGCCGCTCTCCACCAATCACGAGCAAGATTGGGTGGAAGGGCCGCTCGATGAAATCGCCGCCGCCTACAACTACTACACGCGGGATGCCGAGAAGCAGCGGGAGTTTATCTCGGGCTACGCGACAGGGGTCATGGTGCAAAGAGAGCTTGCGGAAAATGAGCTTTCCTGGATCATCGAGCAATCGCTCAAAACGCCTCCTTATATCGCGGCGAACTTGTTCGCGTCCGGGATGTTCTCTGACTACCGGGTAGAGGCAAAGGTTGCGAGCGAGTCGGTGCCGACGCTGACGATTGTGGCTGAGCATTGGGCCGAGACTGCAAAGCGGTTCATGGAAAAGCATGCCCCCGAGTCCGCAGTGGAAGTATTGGGCGGGCACATGATGTTTTGGGAGCATGCCGAACGGTTTAATGAGCTGCTCACACAATTTCTCCATGCAGAAAAAACGGCAAGATAAAAGAAAGTGGCTGTCCTTGTGGGCAGCCACTTTTTATGAGCTTTGGCATGGAAAAAGGAGGCGCGACTTTGCAGGCACGCCTGGCGAAGCCGAGCACTTTTTTTCGGCGATTCTGGCATTTCGTGAAAGCTGGCGGTTATTTGCTTGAACTCGCCATGCAGTCTGTCAAATTTTCTCGTTTGCGTCAGGCACATAATCTGATAAAAGTGCGTCGGAGACTCTGTGACGGTTACAAGATAGGAGATACTTTGACCATCGACTTTCCCATGCATCGTGAATTGAGTGGAAAGACGTCCGTCAATCGTGAGCTGAACATGCTTGCTCATGCTTGCATCTGTCAATTCACTGAACAAGTTTGATTCCACGAAATCGACGTATTGGGGATAATCAAATGAACCGTCCAATTCTTCTTTAGAGTCCGCGAGAATAAGCAGATGCTTGTCCGCGAAGTTGTTGGAAAGGGCAATGGATGCGTCTGGGTGAAGACTAGCATTCTCGCTCCAGGAAGTCGGAGCAATGATTTGCATGGTTTTGTCTTTGTTAAACGCTCTTTTCTAAGAAATTGTTGCTTTTAGAAAAGCCGTGAGTTGCTTGATATTTATAGTACCAAGCGAAGCGTGCATTCACGGTAAATGGAAATCCTATAGACTTCCTGATTTTCATTATAGAACACACGTTTCCACAACAGCAATAGCAACAAAATTTGCGAAAAGAGCCTTGTTAAAAAAAGCTTTGTTCTCAAACGAACCTGTTAACGGGTCTTGCTTGGCATAAAAGGAAACGCCATAAATACCGCAAGCAATGATAACGAGGGCCAACAAGGAGAAGCCGATGGCAAAGCTGGTGGTCAGCTGCTTGCTCTCGTTTTTCAAATCTTTTACTTTCACGACAAAAGTGTTCGCTGCCATATCGCCGAACCGTTGCTTCTTTTTCGACACCAGTACGCTGATCCCGGCAGGCAATCCGCCGATGAGCATCGGGTTGGTTTCGACGATGCGGATCAAGGAACGAATGACCGATTTCCACAGCCCTGGCGGTTGACCTTCCTGATTCACCACTTTGATTCGCAGGGCGAATTTCCCGATGGTATAGCCAGTAAAACCTTCCAGAAGAACGTAGTAAGATAAAATTCCGAGTACGAAAACAAGCAACCCGATAATGGACGGATCGTCAGACGAACGCCCAGCCAGCGCGACCACCCCTAAGACGAAAAAAATGAGCAAAATGTAATCTATCACATGCGCTCCCCAACGCAGGAAAAAAATCGACGCTCCGTAAGTCTGCGTAATGGACCCCATTACTTGCGGTCCTTCCAGAATCGGTCTGTCTGGTGGTGGAATTGGGGGAGCCACCGATGAATCTGCTTGCGGCAATGAATGATTCTCCAAACTTGTGCACCTCCAACAAAAATGTAAACATATAACATTTAAACACTTCAAAATTTACTCTGTCAAATTTTGCTTTTCTGCAAGAAACCTACCTAAAGATAGGTGACACACGATAGTTGCGACGATTATATTAGGAAGCGAGCTGATGTAAGAAAAACCATATACAGGGTGATTATGATGAGTACGCCTATGACTGCTTTTGTCGCTGTTTTAGTGCTGGGGGTTGTCGCCTACCTCACGATGTGGTGGGAAGGCACCTGGGTAAACCTTCGATTCACGAAATGGTATTTCGCTATCATAGTAGTCTTGGCGATCGCGACCGGAGGGTATTTTTGGTTTACGGGAGATACGATTTAATCAAGTAAAAAGCAAGCCGTCCACGGGCCCTCTAGCTGGAGGGCTTTTTTGCGTCCACATAACGTTCTTTTCTTATAAGGCAGTTTACTTGCATTGTTCGGAAGGATTCCACATAATAACTTTGTGCACATATTGGATCGAGACAAAAAGGCTGCTCTTTTGTGGGGTCATTTTCTTTTTAGGCAGGGAGATGCACATGGATCAAGGAAAGTACAGTTCACTTATCGCAACGAAATTACATGTTCCTACATATGGTTCGGACCTGTTGCATCGGCATCAATTGGTGGAAGAAATCGATGAAGTCAGGACAGCCAGAGTGATCCTTATTTGCGCTCCGGCCGGGTTCGGGAAAACAACAGCCGTTAGTCAGTGGATTACGAGTATCGGCAAGCCGGCGGGATGGCTGTCGCTGGATGAGGCGGATAACGATCCGGCCCGTTTTTGGCGCTACTTCGCAAAAGCATTGAGCATGGCACAACGGGAAGCTGGTCGTGAAGCTTCTGCGATGCTCGATTTGACCTATGCGGCGTCAGCAGACAATCTGCTCTCCATGCTGCTTGAAGAAATCGCTGCAATGCCTACCGACTATTATTTGGTGCTGGATGACTATCATCTGATCAAAGAGCGCTCGATTCACGAAGGTTTGCAAACATTGCTCCAGCACGCCTCGCCTTTTTTACACGTCATTCTCATCAGCCGTGAGGAGCCGCCGCTGTCTCTCCATCGCTTGCGCGTACGCAAACAGCTGGGACAATTGGGCGCGGAGCATCTCCGGTTCAATGAAGAGGAATGTCGTCAGCTTTTTAACGAACTGCTCGGGCTAGATTTGTCATACGAGGACATTCACGTACTCAGCAAACGGACAGAGGGCTGGATTGCCGGGTTGCAGTTGGCTGCTTTGTCCATGCAGGGGAAGGGTGGCTCCACGGTTACCATGCACAGCTTTTCCGGCAATGACAAATACGTGGAAGACTACTTGACCGAAGAAGTATTGAAGCGATTGCCGGAATCGGTACAGCAATTTTTGCTGAAAACTTCCATATTGCCGCGCCTGTCCGGGGAACTGTGCGCAGCCGTAGCGAGTGAGCCGGATGCCCACGCCATTTTGGAGATGCTTGCACGTACGAACTCTTTTGTCGTACCGCTGGATGGAGTCAACGAGTGGTACCGCTACCATCATTTATTTGCGGATCTTTTGCACACGCATTTGCGTAAAACATACAGTGAACAGCTGCCAACGCTTCATGTGGCTGCCAGTCGATGGTTTGAGGGCCACGGATGGATGACAGAAGCAATCGACCACGCGCTCAAGGGCAGTGATTGGTCGCGTGCAACCAGGCTGATCGTCGAGCACGCTCCCTGGATGTTGAAGCAGCACGAAAATGTGACATTGCGCCGCTGGATGAGGCGTTTTGATACAGTGTGGCTCAAGAGTCATCCCGAGCTGTGCATTGCTTTTGCCTGGATGCACGCATTATCGGACGAGCTTGAGCAGGCAGAAGCGTTGTTGCATCTCGCTGAGGATGGTCTGCACGGCAAAAATGAGGGGCTTGAGGAATGTCGGGTAGAAATCTGGGTGCTTCGCGGATACGTGCAGTTGATCCTGCGCAATATTGCCCTCTCCCTTTCGTACTTGGAAGAATCGGTCAAAATGAAGCCAAAATTCAGCCGCTATTTTATCGTCGGGATTGAGCTGAATGGAGACGAGGCTTTTGTGCTTCGCAGTCGCGTGGCGTTAAGCGGCTATTTGTCCAAGGTAAGCGAGTTTTACCCTGCCATCAGAACGATTTGGAAGCACAGCGGCCTGGGGATTCTCGCATACGGCTCGATTGTAATGGCAGAGCTGTATTATGAGAAAAACGAGTTCGAGCAATTGACGTACTTTGTGCAAAGAGCATTGCAGTTGGGAAGCAATACGATGAATTTTGGCGTACTGGTCCCGGCTTATCTGGTTTTGACCCGTTGGCGAAAGGCGGAGAAGCGCGGGGCGGAGATGTGGCTGCCGCTTGCGGAAATAGCGGAGCTGTGTCGCCAGCGAAAAGCCCCGCCTCATTGGATTGCTTTCCTGGACGCGTTTCGTGTGCGGCTGTTGCTGGACGAAAATCAGCGGGAAGAAGCAGAGCAATGGGCGAGCCAATTTGAAAAAATGAGCAAAGACTTGATTCATTCCCGGCACGAGTTTGAACGGTTGACTTTGGCTCGTGTGTACTTGTCTGCCAAAAGGGAAAATGAAGCGTGTGAGCTGCTGACCCGGCTAAAGCATGAGACAGAGGTGAAGGATCGGCTGGGGAGCCGGATCGAGACGCTGATTTTGCTCAGCCAAGCTTATCACAGCCAAAAGCGGCATCACGAGGCAGCCGAATGTATTCGCACAGCGGTGATGTTGGCGGCACCGGAAGGCTACGTGCGGATCTTTTTGGACGAAGGGCCAGAGGTCGCCAAAATGCTGTACGCCCTCTATAAAAGCAAGGCGTGCTCCAGGCAAGAACTTGACTATATGGCAAGTCTGCTCAAGACGGTGGAAAAAGAGTTTCCGGCGCTGGACATTCAAATTCGCGTGTCGCCTGAACTGGACAAATTGACCGAGCGGGAGGCAGAAGTGCTGTCTCTGATCGGAGAAGGGTTGTCCAACGCTGAGATTGCGGGCAGGCTGCACCTGACGATCGGGACAGTCAAGGTGTACGTTCACCAGATTTACGCCAAGCTGCAAGTTCGCAATCGCACACAGGCAGTGGTCAAGCTGCGAGAGAGCGAGCTGTAACCGGGGCAGCAAAAGGTTCGCCCGATGATATACATGCCAGAGAACGAAGAAGTCGCCTGTACGTGCAGGGGGCTTTTTTTCATGGGCATAGAGCCATGTTCGCTGAGGGATAGTAAAGCTATCCTGATTTGGAAAAAGAGTGATTGGAGAATGAGTCATAACGCCAAGCAACAAGTGTCGTTCAGCAGCTCGCTGGAAGAGAACATGGAAGTGGTGAAAAGGGAGCTGGGGAACAGCACCGACCTCGTGACCAGAACTGTACGGATGGAAGCGATTGGGCAAATCGAGGTAGGCATTCTGTACACAGAAGGATTGGTCGATAAAAGCCTGATCAGCAACTTCATGGAGTCGCTCATGGTTCATGCGCACAAAAGGGAAATTCCATCCGACGACGCTTTGGCAGACGAGCCGCTGTCGTTGATCAAGGATTTCATGCTGACGATGGGTGGAGTGGAGCTGCTGGATGATTTGGACGAGCTTTTCAATGCTGTATTGACCGGAGATACGGTTCTGCTCGTGGAGGGGTGTACGCAGGGCTTTATCGTCAATACGAAGCAGTGGGAGGATCGCGGTGTCCAGGAGACTTCTGTACAGACCGTAGTGCGTGGTTCCCGGGAGGCTTTCTCGGAAAGTTTGCGGACGAACACCGCGCTGGTGCGAAGAAGGATCAACAACCGTCATCTGTGGCTGGAAACGAAACAGATCGGGAAAATGACCCAGACCAAAGTGAGCGTGATGTACATAAAGGGGGTTGCGGACGAAAACGTCATTGCGGAAGTGCAGCGGCGGCTAAACAGGATCGATATCGATGGCATTTTGGAGAGCGGAAACATAGAAGAGCTGATTCAGGACGCGGCCTTTACGCCGTTTCCGACGATTTACAATACCGAACGGCCGGACTCGGTAGCAGCGGGGCTGCTGGAGGGGCGGGTCGCGATCCTGGTAGACGGAACGCCGATTGTACTGCTGGTTCCGGCGATTTTCGTCCAGTTTTTTCAGTCGCCGGAGGATTACTATCAGCGTTCGGATTTTGGCCTGCTTCGCATGTTGCGGCTGCTTTCCTTTTTTATCGCGCTGCTCGGTCCTTCCATCTACGTAGCGATTACGACGTTTCACCAGGAAATGCTCCAGACGAACTTGCTGATGAGTATTGCGGCCCAGCGGGAGGGTGTACCGTTTCCGGCTGCTGTCGAGGCGATGCTGATGGAGCTGACTTTTGAACTGCTGCGTGAGGCTGGAGTGCGCATGCCGCGTGCCGTAGGTTCTGCCATCTCAATCGTCGGGGCGCTCGTTTTGGGCGAAGCGGCGGTACAGGCCGGACTCGTATCTCCTGCGACCGTCATCGTCGTCTCCATCACGGCGATTACGAGCTTTGTGTTTCCGTCGTTTTCCATGTCCATTCCGATTCGCATGCTGCGTTTCGGCTTGATTGCACTTGCTGCCAGCTTTGGCCTGATTGGCGTATTTGTCGGTTTGATCGCGCTTTGCCTGCATTTGTGCACCTTGCGCTCGTTCGGGGTTCCGTACATGTCGCCGCTCGCTCCGTTGAATTTGGCCGACCAGAGAGATACGCTGCTGCGTCTGCCGATCTGGATGATGCACACGCGTCCCTACTTTTTACGGCCGAAAAACAGTATCAGAGAGCATGACAACAAGCCCAATCCTCCGAGAGAGTCTGTTCATTAAATTGATTGCCGAGGTGGGAATAGCATGAAACGAAAGGCGGTGTTCGTTCTGGCCGCTGTTCTGCTGCTGTTGACTACAGGGTGTTGGAACCGCAGGGAATTGAACGACTTGGCGATTGTCATGGCGGTGGGCATCGACAAGGTGGACGGAGAGTATTTGTTGTCTACGCAAATCGTCAATCCGGGTGGAGTTGCCGCCTCCAAGGACGGGGCAGGAGGCACTCAGTCGGCAGTAGCCACGTACAGCATGCGATCTGCGGACATTTTTGAGGGGATACGCCGCTTGACGACCATGACTCCGCGCCGGCTGTACTTTTCGCATATTCAAGTATTGGTGTTGGGGGAGCAGGTAGCGAGGGAAGGGACAAAAGAGGTGCTCGACCTGTTGTTTCGCGATCACGAAGTTCGCCCGGATTTTTACGTCATTTTGGCGAAAGATACTTCCGCCCTGCACATTTTGAGCATGCTTGATCCGCTGGAGAAGATCCCTGCCACCAAGCTGTACAAAAGCCTGGAAACAGGCGAAAAAGCATGGGGCTCCGTGATCTCGATCCAACTGGACGAATTTATTACACAGCTGCTGAGCGAAGGGTCGGAGCCAGTGTTGGTAGGGGTTACTGTAAAAGGCAAGGTTCAGACAGGAAGCAACGGAAATAACCCGCAGCAGGAAAGCGTCTCTACCCTGCTCAAGTATGAGGATATCGGCGTTTTCAAAGAAGACAAGCTGCAAGGATGGTTTAATGAAAAGGAAAGCATCGGCTTCAGCTATATTACAGACAGGCTGGACAGCACAGTTGAAGCCATACCGTGCGACAAAAACAGCAAGCTCATCATTGAAATCATTCACAGCAAATCGACGCTTGATGGTCGTGTCGTAAACGGAAAACCGCAAGTCGAGGTGAAAATCGAAGCGGAAGGAAATGTAGGAGAAGTAGCGTGCGCGATTGACCTGGCAAAGTCGCAAACGATCTACAAATTGGAGCGAGAGGTAGAAAAGCGAATCAAGGAAAAAATCCAGAATGTGATTACAAAAGCGCAGAAGCAATTTCACTCCGATGCGTTCGGATTTGGGCAAGTCATTTACCAGAACGATCCAAAGGGCTGGGAAAAGGTCAAGCGCAACTGGAACGAGGCTTTTGCCGACCTGAAGGTGAAAATCAACGTAGATGTGAAGCTCCGGCGAACAGGCAAAGTCGGCAATTCTTTTATCCCCTTTATCAAAAAGGATTAGAGCATAACTATTTCCTGTTGTGGAAAAGGTAAGGATATTCCTGGCAAGAAGTAGGTGCGACTTGTTCCGATGTGGATGATCCTGTTGATTTTGCTGATTAGTCTGGTGATCGTAGCGATCGAAGCTCCTTTTCTGAAAAGGAACGGCTTGAAAAAGGAGCTTTTTGTTTTTGGCTGCTTGCTGCTGCTCGGGACAGGGCTTTGCATCGCCGAAGCGGTGGAGGCAAACATTCCAAACCCGCTGGACTGGATTACATTCGTCTATCGGCCGTTCAGCGACTTGATTTTAAGCATGGTGGAGTAACGGTGAACATAAGCGGTGCGCAAGAGAAGGGAGGGAAACAAGGGTGCTTGGCAACAGTCTGATCAGTGCGAGGCAGTTTTTTATTTTGGTAACCCTGTTCGTCATTGGCGATGCAGTCTTGTACGTTCCCTCGCTCACCGCTACATCCGCCCGGCAGGACGCGTGGATTTCGGCTTTGATCGGTTGGGGAGAGGGCTTTCTTTTGACCAGTTTGTATGCGGCATTGAGCTTGCGGCATCCGAATCGGACGATACTTCAATACAGCGAAGACATCTTGGGCAAGTGGGCAGGAAAAGCGGTCGCTTTTTTGTTCCTTTCCTATTTTTTTATCGATGCGTCACTGATGCTGATGGAAATCGGCGATTTTGTCACCACACAGATCATGCAGGAGACGCCGATCGAAATCATTCTCGTTCTGTTTGCGGCGATTATTGTCATGGGAACCCGCTGCGGGATGGAGCCGCTTGCGCGTGTCTCCGAGCTGTTGTTTCCGTATTTTCTGCTGCTGTTTTTCACGCTGATTGCGTTCATCGCCCCGCAAATCAAGGTCGATAACCTCAAGCCTGTCCTTGCCCATGGGATGGCGCCCGTTTTTGGCGGCAACTTCCGCTATATGGGCTATTTGCTGGAATCGGTCGTCCTGATCTTTCTGTTTCCGCTTGTGAAACAGCCGCGGCACGCAGCGAAGGCGTATATTATGGGCATTTTGATTGCTAATTTTTTCCTGACGATCATTACAACCGTCGCGGTGCTGGTGCTCGGTCCCAACATTACCGTACTGCTTGCCTATCCAAGCTACACGCTGGCGCAAAAAATTAGCGTCGGCAACTTTTTTGAACGCATCGAGGTTTTGATGGCTGTCATTTGGTTCATCACGCTGTTTATCAAAATAACGGTTTGCTATTATGCCACGGCTTGCGGGATTGCCCAGACGCTGCGATTGACCGACTATCGCAGACTGACGCTGCCTCTGGCGATGATCATGGTCATCGTCGCGCTTGCCACGATGCCCAATCGGCCGTATTTTGACAACTTTGTTTCGGAGATTTGGATGCCGTACTCATTGACGTACGGCTTGTTTTTGCCTGTGCTGCTGCTCGTGGTGGGCGGACTGCGGAAAAGGTTGGGGAAATGAAAGGAAAAATGATGCCAAAGACCTAGTTCATCGTTTATACTATTTTTTGAGAAAAGGAGGGGTGGAAGACAGCGCTTTGCTCTTTATTCGAAGGAAACCATGATCAGCTAGACAAATACGCCGAACATGAAATGGGGAACCACGATGAGACTGAATCATTGGGTCATGCGAATGATCCTGTTATGCCTGCTTGTTTATTCCTTTTCTTGTCCCGTTTCACCCTCATTCGCTTTTGAAAGCGAAACAACCACTTCTTCTACAGCGGAAAATGTTAACTTCTCCGAAATAAAAGTGACCAATGGCCTTATCACCGTTCCATTTTATTCGATCCCAGAAAGAAATCCTAAGACCAAACAGTTTACCCTCTCTTACACGCAAGATTCTGAGACACACTCCTTATCCCCCCTCCCAGCAAAATGGGAAGAATCTACGCGAACCTTTTTTATTCCCTTTAAACCTTTTCAATCAACCGACACAGAGCAAGAAATAACGATTCGCATCGGCTATGAAGATTCAGAACCGACAGAGCGTTCTATTGTTTTGGCGCCGAAAGATTCCGAGGTAGAATCGATCGAGATTTTGAACACTTGGGGAAATTCTGAATTGCAGTTGCGCGACAGCAATGATCGGGAAGCGAAATTGCTGGCAGTAGCGAAAGACAGCGAAGGTGCGATTGTCGCTTATGATAAAGTTACCTGGGCAAGTGAAAATCCGCGAGTTGCTTCTGTTACTTCGCTAGGAAAAGTGTGGGCGAAGAAGGCGGGAACTGCGGAAATTACGGCAACGATCGCTGGGAAGACGGAGACTTATCAAATCGATGTCGTCAGCAAGCAGCAAGTTCCGGCGGCGATTTCCAAAGATGGAGAATTTGGCCCGGAATCGGGAGTATATAAAACGAGTGGAACAATCGAGATAAAAGGCAAGGAGACTACTGTTTTACTGAGAAACACGAAGCTGGACGGCGATCTCGTCATCGACAACGGCGGTTCTGTCACTTTGGACAACGTTCACGTCTCAGGGGAGATCAAGGTGAAGGACGTTGCTTCCAACAGTTTGCATGTAAATAATGTCTCAGCCGACCGACTGGTGATCACCGATGAGAATGGCGCACGGCTTGTTCTCGAAGATGAGGTTGAGCTGCCAGAGGTAGAGGTATCTGCCCAGTCCACACAGTTCCCTGTCGTGATCGAAGGCAAAGCAGCTACTAACAGTACGCTGCAAATTACATCTCCTTCCTGGGTGGTAGTCGACTCTGTTGTGTCAAAGGTGGTTGTAGACAAAGACGCTGAAGGAACGCGGATCGAAACCACCAAAGAGAGCAAAATCGAAGTAATTGAAGCGAATGCAAGCGCCAGTGTGGAAGGATCGGGCACGATAGACAAGCTCGTGCTGGCCGACAGTTCGGTAAATGTGAAAAGCGAAGTCAACATACCGACAGTGGCGTACGCGAATGAACCTGCTATGCCAACACCGCCGACTCCACCTACACCGCCTGCAAACCAGGCGCCTGTTGCCAGCCAAGTAACGATTTCCGGTACGTTCCAAGCAGGCGAGACATTGACGGGCAGCTATGTGTACACCGATGCGGAAAACAACCCGGAGCGCTTGTCCTTGTTCAAATGGTACCGCGGTTCGCTGTCGGACGGTTCCGATAAGGTGCAAATTTCCGGCGCGAACAAAAAAACGTATGTGTTGCAGCAGGATGATGTAGGGAAGCATGTGACGTTTGAAGTGACACCTATCGCCAGCACAGGAACGAGAAGCGGGGTGCCGGCAACTTACACGTCAACCCAGACGGTTACGAACGTTCCCGCGGCGAATAACCCGCCTGTCATCAACAGCAGCTATACGGCGCAAACGTTCAAAAATACGTTAGCAAGCGGAACTGTTGCTGCGACCGATCTGGATGGCGACACCATCACGTATTTGCTCGGCTCCACAACTCCTGCACACGGGGCTGTGGTCGTTCTGCCGAGCGGAGCATGGACGTATACGCCACAAAATGCTTTTACAGGAACGGACAGCTTTTCCATCGTGGCGGATGACGGAAGAGGGGGAACAGCTGCTACAGTTGTCTCCGTAACCGTGACAGAAGACCCGCTTGAAGCTGATCGCCAGACGCTGACCATCGGTTATGCCAGCGGGGATGACGCCGATCATGTTACGCAAAATGTGGTTTTGGCAACGACAGGGGCAAATGGCTCGCTGATCTCATGGAGTTCGGATAACCCGGCTGTGATTGCGCAGGACGGCACGGTTACGCGCCCGCAAGCTATCGAGCAAGACGCTACCGTCACATTGACGGCAACCATAACGAACGGAAGCCGCTCGGACACCAAACCGTTCGTCCTTACCGTACTCAAGCAAGCGGCGCAAAGTAACAACCAGCCGCCGACGGCAGTAGGCACGATCAGCAACCAGACGCTGCTGCCAGGAAGCCAGCCTTATCCGCAGATCGATCTGTCTACTATTTTTGCTGACCCGGATAACGATGCCTTGCAGTACCAGGCAACGGCAACGGCGCAAAATATCGTGCAGCCGACCATTAGCGGCAACATGCTCAGTCTTGCTCCGGTCGGCAAAGGAGTGGTCACGATTACGGTCACGGCCAATGACGGCAAGGGCGGCACACAAGACGTTACTTTTACAGCTCACGCCTATGAGTTCGTCGCAGGCGGGCAGGTCACGATCAGGACCAAATCAGGGGTCATGAACGTGCAACTGGACTTGAACAAATATTTTCCGGGCGCTCCGGCCAACTCCCTGCAAATCCTCAATAACGGGACGGGTGGCACCGTGATGGGCACCAAGCTCCAGCTGATCCCTGCAAGCGTGCCTGGAAGCGGGCTGTGGGTTGCCAATCAAAGCGACCAGGTTGCGCTAATCAAGGTAGATATTCAGCAGCAAGGACAGCCGCAACTGTTCTTCTCGGATTATGTATACGGAACAGATGGCCGCAATGCGCTACAGCTCTTTTTCCAGGGAGACAACAACGGTCAAAAGGTCACAGGGTACGAGCTGGAAATTCACAGGTACATGACCAGTACGCAGACAAAAGCAGTGGAGACAAAGCCAATCATGCCGCTGTTTCCGAAAATGGCCTATATTATTATCGACCCGATTTTCTATGACTTCCTTGATATCACTCCAGCTACTTATTACAACGAAGAAGTTCATATGAGTTACCAAGGATATGTCACGGCTTTCGTGCTGAAAAAAGATGGTCAAATCGTGGATGTTTTGGGGAATCCCGATCCGAATAACCGCTCCCCGATCCTGGCGCAAACGGGCACGATTGTTCGCAAGTCGGGAATCTATACAGGCTCGCAAAGCTTCAGCCTCGAAGGGGAATGGGACATCTATCCTGCCGGTTATTACCAGAACATTGGGCGGCATAATCCGTAAACAGACAGCTATTGATGACAAGACGTACAAAAGGTGAGGAAAACATGAGCCTAACACACAAAAAAGCCAAAATGATCAAGACAGCAGCAATCGGATTGCTTGCCATACAGAGCCTGTTTGGATTTGCAGCGCAATCCCACGCTCAGGGACCACTGGAAGAAATCAATTCTACAGTGGATGGTTATTGGTACTCCGGCGGGGAAGTCGAAGATGGGAGCTATTTTGAGGACAGCTCCAACTATGTAGGACTAGACGAAAATTTTGGCATGCAAAAAGCAGCCGTGCAATTCCCATTGACTCAGCTTGATACGTCATTTATCAAGGCCAAGCTCAAATTGTACGTGACCAATGTGAACGGGGACGCTCAAACGGTTCCGAGCTTCACTCTGTACGGCTCCACCTACGGAGCATGGGACGACGATTTTCCGCTGAATCCCAATGATCCGGTCATTGATTCATTTGGGCAAAATCTGCAAGAAGGCGATTGGCTGGAATTTGACGTAACCAATTTTCTTCGCCTCCAGCTAGAGGCGCAAAGCCAGAATGTGACATTTGCGCTTTTGAGCAATACACAGACAGGTGCTTTCGGATTTGGGTCAAATGAAATCATAGACGGCAATTACCCGCGTCTCGTGCTCGAATATGCAGCCAAACAACCGCAAGTGACCCCAGCTACTACCCTGGAAGATACCGCAACTTCAAGTGGACTGGTGATTACTCCTGACCCGGCGGACGCCAGCAGCGTGACCCATTTTCAGGTCAGCGAAATTCAGGGCGGAAAGCTTTACTTGAACGATGGAGTGACTGAGTTAACGAATGGCAACTTTTTGCAAAAAGCAGATGGTGCTACAGGGCTGAAATTCGTGCCTAATGCGGATGCGAATACGCCAGCTGGCGATCTGTTCGGCTTCAAGGTCAAAGCAGCCAAAGATGCCAATGGTGCAGGGCTAAGCGGAGCGGCGGCGGCGGTCATTACGGTGCAGGAAGTGAACGATGCACCGACCGCCCAGAACGATCAGCTCGCGACGGTGACAAAAGGAACGCCTAAAGTGATGATTCCGTTTTCGCTGTTGACGGCAAATGATCAGGCAGGGCCAGCCAATGAGCACGGACAAACATTGACAGTGGCAGATGTTGATCAAGCAGTAGGAGGGACGGTCAGACTTGTCGACCAAGAGGTAGAATTTTCATTGGACCCTACCTTCCAGGGGACAGCGTCTTTTCAATACAGCTTACTAGACGATGGAACAACCAGTGGCCTTCCTGCTTCGTTGACGGCTGGAGCGAAAGCGGAGTTTTCCGTGGAACAAATCACGAAGCCGATAATTTCGCTGGTTGGCGGCAACACAATGTATGTGCCGTTCGGTCAAAGCTTTCAAGAACCAGGCTACTCAGCGAGAGACGCAAACAATAACGACATTACGAACAAGGTGCAAGTGACTGGTCAGGTGGTTACGAGTGAACCGGGAGACTACGATCTGGTGTATAACGTTCAGGACGACAACGGAATTGAAGCTTTGCCCGTGACGCGGACCGTATCTGTCGTCTCTCACGAACTGAAAGGTCTATGGCTGCAAGAAGGTACGATGACACCTGCTTTTCAGCCAAGTGTGGCGCAATACACGCTGCGAGTGCCCAACGAAGTGAGCAGCTTGCGGTTTCGGGCGGCAACTTTGGATCAGACGGCAACCTTGACCATTAACGGGGCGGCTGAAGTGAACGATATAAGCAAAGAGGTGAGCCTGAATCCAGGCCAAAACGATATTACGTTTATCGTGACGGCGCGGAACGGCTCGACCAAGACATACCAGTTGAGTGTGACAAGGGATAGCGCTCCGCCTGTGACGCCGAACCCACCAACTTATCCAGGACATTCCGAAACGATTCCGGAATCGCAGAACCATTTGAATGAACAGGCAAAAGAGGTAATCAAGGAATCAGTTGACGCAAAAAGAATTGCCGAGCAGGTGGATAAATCGCTCGCCCACTTGGCAGATAAAGTTATGAGCAGCAAGCTCGGCGATACCGAGAAGCTTCAACTCGTAGCAAGCACTTCAACAGAAGTTTTGTCTCCGCTCGTTGTCAAATGGAAAGAAGGAGTAGTTTCCGACAAGCAATTGAGAGAAGCGCTGTCCCTCTTTTTAGAAAAGGGAATGAACGAAGGTCTTGCTCAAAGCAAACTGGATGATTCGGAAGTGTTTGCAGCAGGGGCAAAGCTCGTAAGCACGGTGATTCGGGACGTGATCGTCGAACTGGAAGATGATCAGGTCAGGGAAGAAGTGGCTCAGCCTTTCCGTGAAGCTATGGACAAGCTGCTCAAACACAAAAGCATCCTCCAGGTAGCCCAGCATACAGAAGTAGCGGATACGAGCGAACAGTTGAACGAGGTTGCTGCTCTGGTGCAGGACTGGAGCCAGGAGCTTGGCAGCAAGTCCGACCTGTTTGATCTCGAACGGCACTTGCTCATTCAAGTGGTGGACGAAGAAGCGGCGGACGTAGAGGACAATGGCGATCAGCTGCGTTCCAGCCGTGCTGCTTCTGCGTCCCAAGAGCCGACTGTGCTGTTGTCGGAAGAGCTGGTCGAGACTTTGGCAAATCAACAGTTTGCCGTTACCGTTATGGCGCAGTCGGGAGCAAGCGTGAAGCTGCCGCCAGCCTTTTTTGCCCGCTACAACGCTGAGGCGATAGCCGTGGTGGTCGAAGAAAACGACGAGGCAACGATCCCTGCTACGTTTTCCAAGACAAGCGATGCATACGATTTCCGGGTTTTTGCCGGGGAAAAAGAAATCAAGAGCTTTGCCAAAGGAGAGGCATTGATCGGAATACCGTACGCCTATTCCTCGAAAAAGTTCACTCCTTATGCGTATGATGCCGCTCGAAAAAACTGGAAGGCTGGTGCAACAGGCAAAGGCGAAGGATACGTCAAGCATGATGGGGAGCAGTTGCTTTTTCTGACCAGCGCGCCAGGGACGTACATGCTGGCGGAAACAAAGCTGCGCTCTCTCGCTGTGGCTCAACGTACAGTGAAGCTTGAGCAGGGAGCGACGTATCAAGTGCAGGTGACAGGAGCTTTGACGAGCGGCCGAAAAGTGGATTTGACTGCTTCCGAAGACGGCACGACTTACTCGTCAAACAAGCCTGAGTTGATTGAGGTGGATGAGGACGGTCTGATCACGGTGTTGCCGGAGGCGGAGAGTGGTTCGAAAGCGACGATCACCATCCAAAACGGGCAAAGCACGGTGAAAATGACGGTCAGTGTGTATTCTCTGGACAGCATCGCTGTGTCTCCGGCAAAAGCTGTTGTCTATGCGGGAGAGACGCTGCAATTGAAGGTCAAAGGGAAGTATACGGATCGGAGCAGCAGCGACATCACCAAATCGAGCATGGGCACAAAGTATTCGTTGGATGATACGGAATATGCCAAAATCAGCGAAAATGGCTTGCTGGAAGTCAGTCCGGATGCTCCAGATGGAACGGTGATCACCATTACGATCGAAAATGGCGACAAAAGCATAACATACCCGGTTACCGTCAAGCAGAGGGCGTAACCGACAATTGTGGAGTCCGTTGGCATTCAACCAACCGGGCTCCTTTTTCTTGGCACAGATCCAATCATTTATTTGTTGATCTGATTAATCGACATTTTATGCTTTCAATGAGTTTTAACGTATTTTGTAAAGGGTACATAGTACAAACAGGAATCGTTAAGAGTAGGAGAAGAATCGTATGAAACTCACAGTCGGAAAAAAGCTGTACACAGCATTCGCAGTGACGTTGTTGCTGATGGCGGCGATTGGGTGGCTTGGCATCTATCAAATGAAAAATTTGAACGAGAAGGCGGTGGAAATCAATACGAGCTGGTTGCCGGCCGTAGAAGACATCAACCATCTGAACTACTTGACCGAGCATGTCCATGCGCTCGTATTCTCGCATGTCTTTTATCAAAGCAAGGAACAGAAAGAGCCGCTGGAAAAGGAGCTTGCGCTGACCTTGCAGGAAGTCAGGGAGGATATAGCGTCTTACGAAAGCACCCTGGAGGAGGACGACGTCGAGGACCAGAAAATTTTCAGTTCCTTCAAGAGCAAATGGGAGTCGTATGAACAACTGCACGACAAGCTGATGGACGCATCCAGACAGAACAACAGCGCCGACATAAAGGACGTAATTGGCGAAGTGTCTGCCCTGTTTCAGGCCATGAAAAATGACCTCGATGCCCTGATCAAAATCAATCATGACGGGGCAAACAATGAGAGCGAACAAGCGGCAGCGATCTATGACGAGGGAAGAAAAGTCACATTGCTGCTGATAGCCGTCTCCGTCACGGTAGCGGTGGTATGGGCTGCTGCGATTACTCGCAGTATCCGCTCTCGCCTGAACAGGCTGGCCCAGCAAGTAAACGCTGTTGCAGAAGGCGATTTGCGCATGGAAGCTCTCCCGGTAAAAAGCACGGACGAAATCGCAGAGCTGACCCGTGACTTCAACAACATGCTGGCAAAGCTGCGCGAAATCGTTTCCCAGGTGAACGTGACCGCCCAGCAAGTGGCGGCTTCCGCGGAGCAATTGACAGCCAGTGCAGAGCAGACGAGCCAAGCGACCGAACATATTGCGATTTCCATTCAAGAAGTGGCGAATGGCTCGGATCAGCAGGTGCAAAGTGTGGAAGCAAGCTTCCGGGTCGTGGAGGAGATGTCCGGCGACTCCGAGCAGATTGCGACCAAGGCAAACGCAGTAGCTGTCATCTCCAATCAAGCTTCCAACATGGCTTCGGCAGGCAATCAGGCTGTCCATACGACCACGCGGCAAATGGACGCTATTCACTCCACCATGACCGAGCTGGCGCAAGTCGTCAGAGGATTGGGCGAGCGCTCATCGGAAATCGGCCATATTACAGAAGCGATTACGAGCATTGCGGAGCGGACCAATTTGCTGGCGTTGAACGCGGCGATTGAAGCATCCCGGGCCGGAGAAGGCGGGCGCGGCTTCGCTGTCGTCGCGGCGGAAGTCCGCAAACTGGCGGAGCAATCATCCGCTTCTGCCGAACAGATTGCCTGCCTGATCCAGACGATTCAGGCAGAGACGGCGAAGGCTGTGGCGACGATGGACACAGGCACGAAGGAAGTGCGGGAAGGAATGAACGTCGTTCAGATGGCCGGGCAAACCTTCGGAGAAATACAGCAGTCCGTGACGGAAGTGGCAGCCCGGATCGCGGAAGTCTCCGCAGCTTCCGGTCATATGTCAGCGGGCACCGAGCAGGTCGTCCAAACGATTTCACAAATTACGAATGTAGCGCAGTCAGTGGCGCTTGGCACGCAAAATATTACGGCTGCGGCCGAAGAACAGCTGGCATCGATGGAAGAAATCGCCTCCTCTGCCGCCGCTCTCTCCCAGATGGCGGAAGAGCTGCAATCATCCGTGCGCGTATTCAAGCTGTAGCGGCTGTCAATTCCCTCCCGGAACAGATAGAATGGTAGATAAGGAGTCTTCTGGAACAGGAGGGAATCATGTATACAGTTGGGGTTGTCGGTCCTCATACATCTGTTGAACGAATTATCCAGCTCGGGAACGAATACGAGCAGACGATGAAATTTATCGGCTATTCATACAGCGACTTTCAGGAAACGAAAACAATCGTCCGCGAATACGACCAGCAAGTCGACGCCTGGCTATTCTCTGGCCAAATCTCGTACATGGTGGCGAAAAATACGTTAAGCACGGACGAAAAGCTGGTCTACATCCAGCATACGGAATCAGGCATTTACAAAAGTCTTTTGCATATGGGGTACTATCAGCACGAATTTTTGAGCAAGGTGAGCATCGACGAGATTACGACATCCCATCTGGAGCAGGCGCTGGAACAGATCGAAATTGCGCCGCAGGACATGTATGTGAAGACCTTTGACGTTCATTCGAGTACGCAAGAGCTGATCGACTTTCATCTGGACTTGTACCGGGCCGGGAAAACGAAAGGGGCTCTGACGTGCTTTGAAGCCGTCTATTTTGCGTTGACCGAAGCCGGAGTGCCCGCTTATCGGATCGAAAGTACAGATATGGAAATTCGTCAGGCTCTGCGCATCCTCGCGGAAAAAATCCGAACGTTTTACTACAAGGACACACAGATTGGCGTACAACTGGTGGAAATCGAGCAATTCGCCAAAATCAGCGAGAAGGCGAAAAGCTCCTATCATCTGCAATACTTCGAGATGAAGGTAAAAGAGACGCTGCTGCGGTACTGTGAAAAGCTGGACGGTTCTTTGCTGGAAAAAGGCAACGGCCGCTACGTGATTATCAGCTCGCGCGGGGCAATCGAGCGGGAAATCAGGGAGCTTCAGGAGACGCTCCAGCAACTGGCGAAAGAGGTTGAGCATGCCGCAAGTGTCGGGATCGGCTACGGTGTCACCGTGCATACAGCGGAAATAAACGCCGAGCGCGCCCTCCAGTTATCCAAAGACCGGGCCGAGCACGGAATTGTGATCATCCGCGAGGACGGCACGATTGTCCAGTCGGCGGGCGACGAAGAAGAGCTGAGCTTTTCCTTTCGAAGCGACGACAAGCAACTGATCGAGAAGCTGAAGGAAGTCAAGCTCAGTGCGAAAAACTACTACAAAGTCACGGCGTTGATGAAAAGAATGAACTGGAACGACTTTACGATCAAGGACTTGGCGACGCATCTTTATTGGGACGAGCGCAATGCGCGCCGCTTCATGGTCAGTCTGTGCGAGGCAGATTTGGCGGAATGCGTCGGGGAAGAAGCTTCTTCCGCCCGGGGCAGGCCAAGCAAAAGATATCGTTTGAAATAACCATTCGCAGGTTGAATGGTTATTTTTTTTGGCGAAAATGCGTTGAAAAATGAGAATGATTCAAATATAATGCATTTTAGGTAATTACCCTTTTATTACCCTTAAATAAAAGCCGCTGGACAATCGCACTCATTTGAACATATCCAGTCTGGCGAGGGAAGACAGCTTTGCGGATCAACAGGCCGAAGAGAAAGGAGTATCCATTTTTTGCGGGCAAGCTATGAGCACAACGACGACGTGAAGAGAGAGGGAAATTCATGGATCAAGAACAATACCTGAAAAAGAAAATGGGCTTTTGGTCTCTTACGGCACTTTCTCTCGGGGGAATCATCGGTTCCAGCTGGCTGTTCGGCCCTTGGGCAACAGCGAAGCTGGCAGGTCCTGCCGCTATTATTTCTTGGTTAATCGGTGCCATTGTTATTACGTTTATCGCTCTCGTATACGCAGAGCTTGGGCGGGTCAGACCCGAGTCCGGGGGACTTGGACGCTATCCGCTGTACTCGCACGGAAGCATGCTGGCGACTGTGACCAGCTACTCGATCTGGCTTGGCTATTGCGCTACCGCTCCGGTAGAATCGGCTGGCGTGATTCAGTACGCGAATCAGTTTTGGCCCGGACTTTACGACGTGGGCAACGAACAGTTGACGACGACAGGGATGTTGGCTGCTACGGTACTCATGGTCTTTTTCGTTGTATTCAATTATTTCGGCGTGAAGCTGTTTGCTGTGACGAACACGATTATTACGGTCATAAAATTTGTTGTGCCGGTGCTGACGATTATCGCCTTTTTCATGACAGGCTTTCACCCGGAAAACTTCACGAGCCAGGGCTTTGCGCCGAATGGCTACAGTGCGGGTCTGAGCGCGGTGCTCACAAGCGGAATTTTCTTTGCTTACACCGGATTTGGAAACGTCATCATGATGAGCGGCGAAGTGGTCAATCCGCGCAAAAACATTCCGCTGGCTTTGATTGCGTCGCTCGTCTTGGCGGCGATCATGTACGTGCTGCTGCAAGTCGTCTTCATCGGGGCTGTGCCGCCGGAGATGATTGCGAACGGCTGGAGCGGCATCAAGTTTGATTCTCCTTTTGCCAATCTCGCGATGATTGCCAACATGGTCTGGCTCTCCTGGATCATTACAGCAGACGCGATGGTGTCTCCGACAGGCTCTGCGCTCGCTTACACAGCGGGAACTTCCAGACATGTATTCGGGATGGCGAAAAGCGGCTTTTTGCCCGGTTATTTCGGGGTGATCAACAAGCGCTTTGGCGTACCGACTCGCGCGCTCGCTTTTAACTTTGTCATCGGCTTGTTGTTTTTGTTCCCGCTGAAAAGCTGGACGGCAATTGTCGCGATCGTCGGCGCGATCGGCATTTACAAGTACGCCTCTGCGTGCGTAACCGTCATGGTGTTTCGCAAGGTGGGCTTGACCAAAGACAAAGGTCTTCCGGGCATGAGTGTCATTGCGCCTTTGGCGTTCGTATTTGCCACTCTGCTCATTTACTGGACGAAATGGAGCAAGGTGCAGCTGGGGATTACGGGCTTGCTGATTGGATTGGCTTGCTACTTGATCGTTCATTTCATCCGCAAGTACAAAGCGGAGGAAATCATCGGCGGACTGTATTTGATCGCCTACATCCTCGTGCTCATCGGGCTGTCCTACCTCGGCAACTTTGGCGGAATCGGCATCCTGCCTGAGCCGTTCATGTCGATCGTCGCCGCAGTGACAGGCTTCATCTTCTACTACTTTGCGGTGTACAACGGTGTCTGGTACATGCGCAAAAAAGGAAACGTCGCAGAGCTTGCCGAGGAGTAGGCGCAAGCGAGCGGCAAACATTTTTATCGATCGTAAAGGAGAACGTAGCTATGAAGCTTTGGGGTGGCCGTTTTAGAAAAGAAGAAAACAAGCTGATGGAAGACTTCAACAGCTCGCTGCATGTCGATCAGCGACTGTATGCAGAGGACATCAAAGGAAGCGTGGCCCACGTCAACATGCTGGCGCATAGCGGGCTGCTCACCCGGCAAGAAGGCGAGGAGATCGTCAAAGGGCTGCTCGCCATTTTGGAAGAGATCGAAGCGGGCACATTGGAGATCGGCGGCAATTACGAGGATATTCACAGCTTTGTCGAAGCGAAGCTGACCGAGCGGATTGGCGCCACAGCGAAAAAGCTGCACACGGCGCGAAGCAGAAATGACCAGGTGGCGGTAGACATTCGGCTTTATGCGAAAAACAAGGCGCACGAGGTCATGCAAAGCATCGAGGAGCTGCAAGCCAGCCTGGAAGCGAAGGCGCGCGAAAACAACGTGATCATGCCGGGCTATACCCACTTGCAGCGCGCCCAGGTCGTGACGTTCCAGCACCATCTGATGGCGTACTACCAGATGCTGCGCCGCGACAAACTGCGAATCGCCAACGCAATCGAAATCATGAACGAAAGCCCGCTCGGCTGCGGCGCTCTCGCAGGCACGACGCATCGGATCGACAGGGAGATGACGGCAAAAGCGCTCGGCTTCGCAAAGCCAGTCGACAATTTCCTCGACGGGGTGAGCGATCGCGACTATTTGCTGGAGTTGATGTCGGGCTTTTCCATCCTGATGATGCACCTCAGCCGTCTGAGCGAGGAGCTGATTTTGTGGAGCAGCCAGGAGTTCCGCTTCGTGCAAATCGACGACGCGTACTCGACGGGAAGCAGCATCATGCCGCAAAAGAAAAACCCGGACGCCGCCGAGCTGATCAGAGGGAAGACAGGACGCGTGTATGGCTCGTTGACCTCGCTATTGACGACGATGAAAGGGCTGCCGCTTGCCTACAACAAGGACATGCAGGAAGACAAGGAGGCGTTTTTCAACGCTTTGGATACCGTCCTCTCGTGCCTGGCGATTATGTCCAAAATGATCGCGACGATGAAGGTCAATCACGAGCAGATGAAAAAGGCAGTAAAAGCGGGCTTTCTCAACGCGACGGAGGTTGCCGACTACTTGGTCAGCAAAGGGGTTGCCTTCCGCGACGCCCACAGCATCGTCGGCTCGATTGTGATTTATTGCGAGGACAACCAGAAGGCGATCGAGGAGCTGACGCTGGAAGAATTGCAGCAGATCAGCCCGTACATCGGAGACGATCTGTACGCGTTTATCGATTATGAGAACATCCTGAACAAAGGGATTAAAGTGGGACTGCTGCGTTAGCAGAACGCCGAAGCGCTTTTTCCCTCCCTGCGAACCGGGCAAAATTTTCAGGGGCAGGAAGAGTAGCAAGCCATCCGATGCGGTGCTTGTTTTTTTGGAATTGAAAGAAAATTTTTACAGGAAATTGCTCGCGTTTCTTGAAATGTAAGAGGAAACGAACCGAAAAAGAGGTGTTGGGGAATGCGTGAGCTTTTTTCTGTTGCCGACCTGGAAGCGTTTGTCGTGCAAGCCAAGCAGCACACATACGTTGGAGGAGCCAAGCGCCTGTTGCCGTATCGGCTGGGGTCCAAGGACATTCAATATGCAAGCGGGGATTGGGCCTATCACGACAGCTATTTGGGCGAGAGCGATTTTATCGGGCAAGAGGTCGTGTACTTCCAAAAAAGTCCGGTGTGGGCGATGAATTATTTTGGCTACATTACCAAGCCGGAGCGAATCGACGCGCATGCTGCGGGACTGGTCATTAAGGCGAGCTTGTCGAAGATGTACGCGGAGGGCCGCTTTTTGGGGGCGTTCGAGCATGCGCAGGACGATTTGCGCTACGTCGATACGAATGAGGGGAATGTGACTCTTTTTCAGGGGAAGGAATTTATTTACCGCCAGGATGAGATTGTCTATGAATTGCTCTATCATGGCGGGTTGTTGAAAAAGTAGGGCTGCATGATGACCAATCTCGCGCGGGCAACCAAAACCGATCCGCCCCGTGAACCGATTTTGGCATAAAAGCGGCAAAAAGCCACCAGAATACAGGTGGCTTTTTGCGTTGGACGGCTTTTTGGCATGGAGACAAATTGGATGGGTAAGAAACAGCGCGATTGGATCAGAAGAAAGACAGCGGCTTGTCCTATAATCAGCTTGCCACACTACAGGCTGACACTTGAGAAAAGGCTGGACAAGCGAAGGAGGAGCCATGTCAAATCAAGACCAAACACCGTTGTTTACTGGACTGGTCAAGCACGCCCGAAAAAATCCGATTCAATTTCATATACCCGGCCATAAAAAAGGCAAAGGAATGGACCCGGAATTTCGCTGGTTCATCGGCAAAAATGCGCTGTCTATCGACTTGATCAACATCCGGCCGCTGGATGATCTGCACCAGCCTGCCGGGATTATTCAAGAGGCCCAGGACTTGGCTGCCGAGGCTTTTGGCGCCGAGCACACGATCTTCTCCGTGCAAGGAACCAGTACAGCGATTATGACGATGATCATGTCGGTTTGCCATCCGGGCGAAAAAATCATTGTGCCGCGCAATGTGCACAAGTCGATCATGAGCGGAATTATTTTCTCGGGGGCGCATCCGATTTTTCTGCATCCGGAAATGGACCTGGTCTACGGGATCGCGCATGGCATCACTCCAAAATCCGTCGAAGAAGCTTTGGAGCAGCACCCGGACGCCAAGGCTGTTTTGGTTATTCACCCGACCTATTTTGGTACGGCCAGCGACCTGAAAAAAATTGTGAAGGTGGCGCATGCGCGGGGGGTGCCTGTACTGGTCGATGAAGCCCATGGCTCGCATGTGCATTTTCACCCGAAATTGCCGCTGTCCGCGATGCAGGCAGGCGCAGATATGGCGGCGAGCAGCATGCACAAGCTTGGCGGCTCCATGACGCAAAGCTCGGTGCTGAATATCCAGGGAAACCGGATTTCGCTATCGCGCGTACAGGCGATTTCCAGCATGCTTTCCACGACGTCCACGTCTTATTTGCTGCTCGCCTCGCTCGATGTAGCGCGCAAACGGCTGGTGACCGCAGGCAAAACGCTGTTGGATCAGGCAATCCGGCTTGCCAATCAGGCGCGTCAGGAAATCAATCGGATCGAGTATTTGACTTGCATGGGTAGCGAGATCATCGGACAAAACGGGGTGGTCGCCTACGATCCGACGAAGCTGGTCATTTCCGTAAAAGGGCTGGGGCTGACCGGGCATGAGGTGGAAAAATGGCTGAGGGAGCGCTTCCATATTGAAGTGGAGCTGTCCGATTTGCACAACATCCTTTGTATTGTCACACCGAGCGACAGCAAAGCGGATTTGCAAATTCTCGTGTATGCGCTGGAAGAATTGTCGCTGCATTTTCGAGAGCAGGCGAAGGCGCTGGCAGAGGAGCACATGCCTCTGCCACAAATTCCGCAGCTTGCTGTCACGCCGCGTGACGCTTTTTACGCGCCGACCGAAATCGTGCCCGTCGCAGAAGCGGAGGGGAGAGTTATCGCCGAGTTTGTCATGGTGTACCCGCCAGGAATCCCGATTTTTATTCCGGGTGAAGTCATTTCCAAGGAAAATGTGGCTTACGCGCAAAGAAACCGGGAGGCAGGTCTGCCTGTCCAAGGCTCGGAAGACCCAGCGTTTTTGACTGTACGTGTACTCAAGTAAATGTGATCTGCAAAAAAAGGCAGCCTTTGCTACGGGCTGTCTTTTTCTGTGACCAAACCTTGTCGTAAATGCAACCAAATCTTGAACATGGCTGGTTCAAGGACTTGCTTATTGGCTGGTGACACTCGATTGGATCGCCCTTACAGTAGGACTTGTTTCAACCAGTACCGAGCATGGTGATAGGAGATGAGGACATGAAAACGTCCAAGACAGCACGCTGTCTGTCCGTTTTGTACATGTTCCTGCTGCTGTTCATGACGACCGGGTGCGCAGATAAATATCTCGTGCTCAATCCGAAGGGGCCGATCGGTGAACAGCAAAAGGACCTGATGATTTTGTCTACGCTTTTATGCTTGATCGTGATTGTTCCGGTTTTGATTCTGACTTTTGTCATTGTGTGGCGATACCGTGACAGGAAAGGAAGAAAGGCGAAGTACACCCCGGAGTGGGAGCACGGCACGGCGCTGGAGACGACCTGGTGGGGGATTCCTGTTGTCATCATTACGTTGATCGCTATTATTACGGTTCGCTATACGTATTCGCTCGAACCGTCCAAACCGCTGGAGTCAAAAGTCGAACCGATCACGATTCAGGTGACGAATCTGGATTGGAAGTGGCTGTTCCAATATCCCGAGCAGGGGATTGCGACAGTGAACTACGTGCAGTTCCCGGAAGATGTGCCGATTCGCTTCGAGATTACCTCGGATGCCCCGATGAACTCCTTCTGGATTCCCCAGCTTGGCGGACAGATTTATGCGATGTCGGGAATGGCGATGGTTTTGCACCTGCAAGCGGACGAGCAGGGCGAGTACATGGGTTCCGGCGCCAACTACACGGGGAAGGGCTTCGCGGACATGTACTTCACGGCCAAGGCGGCATCGCAGGAAGCTTTTGATCAATGGGTGAGCGAAGTGAAAGGAACATCGGCAGCATTGACTCTGGATGGCTATAAAAAGCTGGCAGAGCAAGGTACCTCGGATGTCCGCTATTTCTCCTCTTTCCCTGAAGGATTGTTTGAGATGACAGTGACGAAATACGCTGCTTCGCACAACCACGGTTTGTCCGTGAAGGCACGCAAGGAAGTGCGCATCGAGGAATAGCCAGAAGGAAGGAGAGAGGAAGACGTGTGGGATAAAGTGAAAGAATTTGCTTCGGAGTTTTTTGTGACAGGCGATCCGCTCATCTACGGTGCGGATGTCAGTATCGCTTTGACGCTGATCGCGATCGTTTCTGTGCTGACTTACTATAAAAAATGGGGCTGGCTCTGGCGCGAATGGCTGACGACTGTCGACCACAAACGGATTGGCATCATGTACATTTTGGCTTCCGTGCTCATGCTGTTTCGCGGCGGGGTCGACGCGTTGCTGATGCGCGCGCAGCTCGCCATGCCAGAGCTGCAATTTTTGCCCGCCGAGCACTACAACCAGATTTTTACCACGCATGGCGTCATCATGATTTTGTTTATGGCGATGCCGCTTATGTTCGGGCTGTTCAATGTGATCGTACCGTTGCAACTGGGGGCGCGTGACGTAGCCTTCCCGTTTCTGAACTCGCTGAGCTTCTGGCTGTTTTTCTCGGGAGCGATGCTGTTCAACTTGTCGTTTGTCATCGGCGGCTCGCCGGATGCCGGGTGGCTGGCCTATCCGCCGTACTCGGATAAAACATTCAACCCTGGCTACGGGCAAGACTTCTACATTTGGGGCATCCAGATTTCCGGGATCGGCAGCTTGATGACAGGGATCAACTTCATCGTCACGATCTTGAAAATGCGCACGCCCGGCATGACGTTGATGAAAATGCCGATGTTCTCGTGGTCGGTGCTGTCGAGCTGTATCGCCATCGTGTTTGCTTTTCCGATCTTGACCGTGACTTTGGCGCTTCTGTTCATCGACCGCTATTTGGGCGGACATATTTTCACGCTGGATGGCGGCGGCAACCCGATGATGTACATCAACCTGATCTGGATGTGGGGCCACCCGGAAGTATACATTCTCGTGCTGCCTGCATTCGGCATCTTCTCCGAGATCGCCGCCACGTTCTCGAAGAAAAAGCTGTTCGGGTATAAATCCATGGTGTTCGCCATGATGATTATTAGCGTAGTGTCGTTCCTCACCTGGGCGCATCACTTTTTTACGATGGGCTCCGGGGCAGATGTCAACGCGTTCTTTGCCCTGTCCACGATGGTGATTGCCATTCCGACAGGTGTGAAGGTGTTCAACTGGCTGTTTACGATGTTCCGCGGAAAAGTCACTTTTGAAACACCGATGCTGTGGATGATCGGGATTATTCCGAACTTCGTCATCGGCGGGATGACCGGGGTGCTCTTGTCTGTCGCGCCTGCCGATTTCCAGTATCACAACAGCTATTTCCTGATAGCCCACTTCCATCAGGTCATTATCGCCGGAGTCGTATTTGGATTTTTCGCCGGATTGTACTACTGGTGGCCGAAGCTGTTTGGCTTCAAGCTGAACGAACGTCTCGGCCGACTGGCTTTCTGGCTGTGGAATATCGGTTTTTACCTGTGCTTCATGCCTCAATACGCGCTCGGTCTGATGGGGATGACTCGTCGGGTATATACGTACGGTTGGGACAAAGGCTGGTTTGAAATGAATCTCGTTTCCACGATCGGGGCCGTCCTGATGGGCGCAGCCTTCATCGTGCAAGTTTGGGATATTGCGCACAGCCTGAAAAAAATGGATCGGGAAGGAACCCAAGATCCGTGGAATGCGCGAACGCTGGAATGGTCGATTCCGTCTCCCGCTCCGTTCTACAACTTCGCTACTTTGCCGCAGGTGACTCATCAGGACGACTGGTGGGAGAAGAAGCAGAGAGGCTGGAGTGCTCCGGCAGTCGAGCTGGAACCGATTCACATGCCGAAAAATTCCGGTATCCCGATCATCATGTCGATGTTTTGGTTTTTCAGCGGATTCGGGCTGGTATTTGACTGGCTTTGGCTGGCGGTACCGGGATTTGTGGGAGTGCTCGCTTGCATGATCGTCCATTCGTTCAACTACAAGCCGGACTATTACGTCCCGGTGGAGGAAGTGCAGCGGGTTGAGGCTGCGGCAAGGAGGGGGAGCAAGTAATGGCTCAGACGCATAGCAACGCCGAGCATCACGGCCACGGCCATGAACATCCTGATCAGGAGGAAATGCGCACCTTTGCTTTTTGGATTTACCTCATGACAGACGTCATTTTGTTTGCGACCTTGTTTGCGACTTACATCGTCCTGCAAGGCAACACGGACGGCGGGCCAGGGCCGAAAGACATTTTTCAGATGAACGGCATTTACGCCAGTACGTTTATTTTGTTGACGAGCAGCTTTACGAGCGGCCTTGCCCTTTTGACGATGCACAAGGGCAATCGACTTGCTCTGATGAACTGGCTGTGGGTGACGATTTTTCTGGGAGCGTCGTTTTTGTTCCTGGAGGTCAACGAGTTTATGCACATGGTGCACGAAGGCGCAACGATCAGCACGAGCGCTTTCCTGACTGCCTTTTACACATTGGTCGGGACGCACGGCTTGCACGTTGCTCTCGGCCTGGGCTGGATGATTATTTTGATCATCCAAATCGCCAAGCACGGCATCACGCCCGTGACCAAGCGCAAAGTCAACATCGTCAGCCTGTTCTGGCATTTTCTCGATATCGTCTGGATTTTCGTCTTCACCATCGTGTATTTGCTGGGGGTGAAGTAAAGTGAGCAACCAAACGGCACACGGTTCCTTGAAATCGTACGTCACCGGGTTTATTTGCTCGATCGTGTTGACGATTATCCCGATTGTCGTCCTCGTAAACAATTGGCTGGAAGGGCTGGGCAGCACAATCGTCTTTTTGGCGGCGGCGCTGTTGCAGTTTATCGTCCAGCTGGTGTTCTTCATGCACTTGAAGGACGAGGAAAAACCGAGGTACAATCTGATGTCGCTTTTGCTCGGGATTTTTATCGTCCTGTTGATCGTGGTCGGCTCCATCTGGATCATGATGTACAACATGGTAGCGATATGAGCAAGAAACAAAAGGAGGGGCCCGGATGCTCGCAGACTGGATACAGCTGACCAAACCCCGCATCCTACAGTTGAATTTGATCGCAGCATTTGGCGGTTACTGGGTGGCTAGCAAGTGGGAGCCGGATTGGCTGCTTCTTTTGTGGCTGTTGACCGGGACGGCGCTGACGATGGCGGCGTCCTGCGTATGGAACAATGTTTGGGATTACGAGCTGGATCGCAAAATGCAGCGGACAAAAGACCGCCCGCTCGCGGCTGGTCGACTGAAAACCGGGGGCGTGCTGCTGTACGCCCTGATGCTCGGTGTTTGCGGCGAGCTGGTTTTGTTCTGGAAAGGAAACGAGCTGGTCGGTTGGCTCGGACTGTTCGGGATGTTCATGTACGGGTGCGTCTATACGATGTGGCTGAAAAGAAAGTCGACATGGAGCACGTCGATTGGCGGGGTGTCCGGCGCAATGCCCCCGGTGATGGGGTATTGTGCCGCTTCGAACGAGCTTGATGCCGGGGCATGGTTGTTGTTTGCCTTGCTGTATTTTTGGCAGCCCGCGCATTTCTGGTCGCTGTCGATTCGGCGCGTGGACGAGTATAAAGCGGCTGGCTTTCCGCTGCTTCCTGTCGTCAAAGGAATCGCCCGAACCAAGCTGCAAATGATTCCGTACGTACTGTTTCTGCTCCCGACGGTCACGGCGATGTACCTGCTAGGGTATGCAGGGGTTGTGTTTTTCGCGGTTTCTTTGCTGTTCGGCATGATCTGGATGGGACATACCATCAGTGGCGTTGTGACAGCAAATAATGAGAAATGGTCGAAAACGAATTTTATCTTGTCCGTAAACTATTTGCTGGTTGTCTTCGTGTGCATGGTCGTCGATACGCCAGGCCGTCCATTTTGGTAGACCAGATGAAGGGCAGGGATTCTTATGAGAGTGGCTTCTTATCTGATCGTATTTTTTCTGCTCGCCGCAGTTTCCGGGTGCGGCAGCCCAGCAGCCGAAGAACAGGCGGAAGTGACGGCTTCCGCTGAAGATACAAGCGCGATGCAGCTATATAAAAAGAACTGCATGAGCTGCCATGGCAACGATTTGTCCGGCAGGGTCGGCCCGAGCTTGCAGCAAGCAGGTTCCAGGCTGACCGAGGAACAGATTGGAGACATCATCAAAGCGGGTGCAAGAGGGATGCCGGGTTACGAAAAGAGCCTGAAGACCGAAGAAATCTCCCAACTGGCAAAATGGTTGGCTGCGAAAAAGGAATAGAGCGGGAGGAATATGCGATGAAAAGAGCAGTCTGGTTCATCACTTTAGTCATCACAATCGTATTGGCGACCGCCTGCGGCAGTGAAAAGGCAAGCAAGCTGAACATACCCGTGCAACCTTTCGCGTTTACTGACCAGGACGGAAAACCTTTTTCCTCAGCCGATGTAGAAAACAAGGTGTGGGTCGCCAACTTTATTTTTACGTACTGCGCGACGGTTTGCCCGACGATGACAGCCAACATGGCGCAGTTGCAAAAGAAAGCGAAGGAGGCGGGAGTGGACGTCGAGCTGGTCTCCTTTTCGGTCGATCCAGAGCAAGACAGCCCGGAGGCACTGAAGGCTTATTTGGGCAAATTCGCTGCTGATTTTTCCAACTGGCATGCATTGACCGGCTACGAGTTTGCCGAAATCAAAACGTTTTTGCTACGCTCGTTCCGGGCTACGATTGCCAAAGACGCTGCATCTGAACAAGTCATTCACGACACGCTGCTCTACCTGGTCGATCAGAACGGCAAAGTGGTGGCACGCTATGACGGCATGACCGATCCGCCTTACGACGAGATCGTGGAGGACATCAAGCTGCTGCAAAAATAGGGCAAGACAAAAAGAGAAACTCCTTTGGCGAGTTTCTCTTTTTGTCGATAAAGCCCTGCCTCGTTTTGTTATCTTATCAGCAGCAGCGCTAGGAGAACAGCTTGAAATTCCTCTGGGGCATTGTCAAAAGCTACTTGCCTGTTGTTACGGAAGAAATCGGCTTCCACTTTTTCATTTTGGTCAATCGGAACGAGATAAATGCCGGATGAATCTGGCTTCAAGCTCTGATGGTGACTCTTATGGCTGGGAAAGGGGCATGGAATTATACAGAATTAGCTTTCGGTAGAAATGGTACTGATGAAGAATCAGATGCTTTTCGACATGCGTTATGGAATATGTGGATAGTATGGGCAGTGAATGATAGTTGGGCAGAAAAGTGGACGAATGCCCACGAAGATGGTGCTTCCTATCAAAACAAAAAATCTCTAACATATAAAATGGATATGCACAATAATGCAGAAGGACGATACAAAGCAGCACAAGAGGGGATAGACAGTGATAGCAGTCGTTCAGACATTAAAATTGCGATTGATGAGTTATACAAAAGCGGAAAGCTTAAAAAAATTAATAAACCGAACCCTAAAAAAGAGAGTACCTGGACACTAGATAAATTTACAGGTAAAGAAGAGGATTATGCAGATCAAGATCTTCCCCCTATTTAGTAAGAAAAAAGAGAACCAGGAATAATCATTCCTGATTCTCCTTTTTGAAAGAAGGTGATATTTATGAAGAATAAATTAATGGTGCCTTTGGCTGCAACAACAATAGTTGTGGTGCTAGTATTTGGATTTTTATATGTGTGGACTGGAACCGATTACTATAAATTTTCTGATGGAGCATCTTCAGAACAGATAGAAGCTCTAAAGAGTAATAAAATAGATTATATGATCAAAGAAGATGGGTCTTTATGGATAAGAAAAAGTGACGAATTGAAAGTAGCACAATGCTGTACATAGCTTTTAAAGTTTTTCCCCTGAATTGCGGAGGCCATAAAGAAAGGCCGTCGAGAAAGTCGACAGCCTGAGAAACTCGCGACAGGAGGTTTTCTTTTTCTGGACATTGTGGCGCGAATCAGCTTAAAACCGCACGCAGAGCCGAGGCGAATTTGGCTACGCCACGCGTGATTTCTGCTTCTTTCGGGCGGGCAAAGGTGAAGCGAATATAACCGGAGTCAGATCCGTACACACTTCCGGGGGCGACAACCACGCCGCGCCGCAGAGCTTCTTCAAACAGCTGGTTGTCGTTGATCTCGGGCACAATTTTGCACCACAAATGCAGTCCGCCCTGCGGAAGCGTGAACGTCACCAGATCGGGCAGTTCCTTTTGCAAGGCTTCCACCAGCAAATCGCGGCGATAGAGCAGGCGCATCCGCAGTTGCTCCAGGTGGGGCAGGAAGAAGTCGGAGTGCAAAAATTGGGCGGCAATTTTTTGCGGAACGACGCTCAGGCCGAAGTCCATCTGCTGTCGCGCGTCTGCCAGTCGTTCCACGACGGAGTGGGGGGCCACCATCCAGCCGACGCGCAAGCCGGAGGCCGCGATTTTGGAAAAGGAACCGATGTACAGGACGGAGCCGAGCTGGTCGTGCGATTTGAGCGGGGCAGGCGGATCGCCATCGTAGGACGTGAGACTGAATGGATCGTCCTCCACGATCGGAAGCCCCAGCTCGCTGGCCACGTTCAGCAGTTGGGTACGGCGGGCCGGATTGAGGCAAATGCCTGTCGGGTTTTGAAAAGTCGGATTGAGAAAAATCATTTTGATCCGGTGTTTTTTATACAAGGAGCGAATATCTTCGGGATCGATGCCCTCCGGACTGACCGGGAGCCGGAACAGGCGCAGGCCGGCCGACTGAAACATCGGCAAAGAGTAGCAATACGATGGATCTTCTATGGCGACGGCATCCCCGGGAGCGAGCAAACATTGAGTGATCAAATAAAGCGACTGCTGGGAACCCGATGTGATGAGAATGGACGAGTCTGTCGTGTTGATCTGCCGATACCGCGACAAATAGGAAACGAGTTCTTCGCGCAGTGGCGTGAAGCCTTGGGGATTGTCGTAGCCTAAATATTCCGTAAAGGGGTTTTCTTTCATCAAGGTGCTGATTTCCTGACCCGGAGACAATTGCGCGGACAGCTCACCGCTGGCAAAGTCGATCATGCCGTCTTTTTGCAGGGCCTCGCGAATGCGGCGCAAGTAAAACAAATTCGGGAGAAACTGCCCGCCCTCCACGTACCGATGCCAGTTTGGAGTGTGTTTGGGGGTCGCTTCCCATTTGTTTTTGCAGACGCGCGTGCCGCTGCCTGTCCTGCTTTCGATGATGCCGAGTGCACGCAGCTCTTCGTAAGCCAAAATGACGGTACTTCGATTGACCCCCAACTGCTCTGCCAGCTTTCTTTCAGAGGGGAGCAAGCTTCCGGGAGGATATTCTCCATAAGAAATCCTGCGCTCGATCTCATCGGCGATTTGGTGATAGAGTGTTTGCGTGCTGGACCGATCAGGTTTCCACATGATAATCACAACCTTGGACATATTCGTTAACAATGATATTGACAAGAAACAAACTTATCATACCACGCGAATGGAAGCAGCTTCGGCCGAAAGAATACCAATCTATTGAACATGGATGGGTGAATGGCTGAGCAATTGGATGGTTTGCTTTTGAGAAAAATGTGGTATTCGGTGATCAATCACCGAGCAGTTTATTTCCGCTGACGGCTATATTATTGTTGCTCCGATGTGGAATTACGGCGTGCCGCCGATGTTGAAGGCGAATATCGATGCGGTGTGCATCGCCAGAAAAGCATTTCGCATGACGGAAAACGGCGCGGACGGCGTCATTTCCGTCTTGAAACAACTATATATGGAAAAAGGGCCGCCCCGAACATCCATTCTTGTTCGGGGCGGCAATAGTGGCAGTAGCGATGTCGTTACTCGACGTAGCGAATGATGTGTTCGCGCGGCTGTCTTGTTTTCGGGCGCGGCTCGTTTTTGCGGTAGCCAAAGGCAACCATGCAGGCTACGCCGAAGCGTTCCTTGTCCAGCAGTCCTTCAGCTTGCAGGAGTTCCTCTGCCTGTTTTTTGTCGAAGCCTTCGATCGGGCAGGAATCGATGCCGATCATGGCGGCTGAGGTCATCATGTTGCCAAGGGCGATGTACGTTTGTCTGGCTGCCCATTCGAACATGACGCGCTCGTCTGCAAACAGCTCAAAATCTTGCTTCAAAAATTTGTCGTACATGGCGCTTTTCGCGGTGATGACGTTTTCCGGCAAAAGCTGCACGTTTTTCATCTGGTTCATTACGTAGTCGGAATCAGCCGCCATCTCTTGCTTGGTACGCGCCAGGATGATGACAAAATGACTCGCTGTAGCCAGTTGCTTTTGCGCTCCCCAGGAAACGACAGACAGCTTGTCGCGCAGAGCGCGGTTTTGCACGACGAGAAAGTTCCAAGGCTCAAAACCGAATGAGCTGGGAGAAAGGCGAGCCGTTTCCATAATGAAAGCGAAGTCTTCTTGTGCAACCGTTTTGTCTGCGGCAAATTCTTTAGTGGCGTGTCTGGTTTCGTATGCTTGCAAAATCTGTTCTTTTTGGATCATGTTATCCTCCAGATAAGGTAAGTTATTTTGGGGAAGTCATCGGGTAGAACGGACAAAGGACAGGACGGTTTCGATCAGCTCTGCCTCCTGCTCCCACAGTACCAGGTGCCCTGAAGCGATCTCGTGGTAGCGCGCGTCAGGCAGGAGAGCGGCCATTTCCCTTGTCTGCTCCACAGGCACCATGCGATCGTAAGTCAAGCCGATGGCCAGTGCTGGGGCAGTGACTTTGCCAAGCAAAGGCCGCAGGTTGATGCGAGTGTCAAGTTCGGCCTGTTTGCCAGTACCTTCGGCAAGTGTCGCAGCCAAATTGGCGGTAAACTCATGCAACTGCTCCAACGTTTGAAACGAGCTGTAAAACGCCGGGCTGAGGCCAGTGTGGATGGCGAATTGGGCGAACAGCTCCCGATCCTGGCGGAACAGCTTTTGCCACAGATCGAACTGATAGGCGACAGCGAGATCGCTTTCTACCCAGCCCGCGATCGCTGTCACCGATTGGACTCGCTCCGGGTATTTGGCGGCGATGGCCGTTGCTACGACAGCGCCGAGCGAGTAGCCTACGACATGAAAGTGCGTAAAGCCTTCCTGCATAACTGCCTGCACATTTTGCTCGACCAGATCGTCCAGCTCCAGCCGCTCGCGGTCGTCTTGCGTTTTGCCCGAGCCGCTGTAATTGGGGGTGATGACGGTAAAGTCAGGTGCCAGCGCCTTGCCGAGATTGCCCCACGTGCCTTCGTAACTGCCTCCTGTACCGTGGATCAACAGCACGGCAGGCCCGCTTCCTTCTACTGCATATGCGACGTTTATGGGACCAACCTGAACGAATTTTTCCATGAGGGCCTCCTTGAAATCGTGTTTTACAAAAGTGATCTTACCGAATACACTGTAAAAAAGTAAGTACGCACTTTTTCGTTGAATACTTACCAAAAGGGAAGTGAGAACCATGGGGAACCAACAGGTGATTTATCAAATAAACGGCAAACAGTTTCAGTGTCCGATCGAGCTGTCTGTTTCCATTCTTGCAGGAAGATGGAAAACGACGATTATTTGCCAGCTGCTGAACGGGAAAAAGCGGTACGGTGAGCTGAAGAAAAACATCATGGGCGTGAATCACAAAATGCTCGCGGAACAGCTGCGGGAGCTGGAAGAGTCGGGGATTGTGCTGCGGCATGTGTACCCGGTCGTTCCGCCAAAGGTGGAGTACGAGCTGACAGAGCGGGGAGAGGCACTGCGTCCCGTGATTGAATACTTGATCAAATGGGGAGAGCAGTTTGGCACGCCTGTGGCGGATGAAGTGGAGCCGACTGCCTAAAACTGCTGAAAGCACCGGGCCATAATCGCATACGACAACCATACGACCACCTGAGAACGGCGGATTTTTTTCGGGCGAAGGCAAAAAAGGGAAGGAAGCGGCCGATTTGTTTTTACGGTCCCCCCTCCCTATGAAAATAATGGTATAATCAGCCAAGAATAGCAGGCAGCTAGGTGCCTTTGCGAGAGCAAGGGGTAACAGGGAATCGGGTGAAAATCCCGAGCGGTCCCGCCACTGTAATTGGTGAGTTCTCTTTCCAACATGTCACTCGGTGTGGAGCATAACCATCGGGGAAGACGAAAGAGCGCGATGAGCCAAAAGCCAGGAGACCTACCTAGTTTGTCACACCCGTAATCCTTCGCGGAAAAGGTGAGGTGTAGGAAGAAGCTGCGACAGCTTGTGTCTATTTATTCATGATGTCGACTGATTACTTCTACACGTTTGCCTCGTCCGGCGGGACGGGGCTTTTCTATTGATCACAAAAAGATAGGGAGTGGAAACGATGCTGCAAAAGAACCGGAAAAGCTGGATCGGCAAAGCATGGCTGTTTGGCCTGCTCACGATTTTTTTGGTCGTGACTGGCTGCTCTGCTGCTTCACCGTCATCGTCAACGCCTGCGGAACAGAAAACTGAACAGGCGGTGCCGCAGGAAAAGCAGGAGCTTGCTTTTCAAGATTCCGCAGGGACTGCGATCACGGTAAAGCTACCAGTAGAGCGGGTGGTCGTGCTCAATCGCAACACGGCAGAAGCGATCAAGCTGCTGGGAGCCGAGCAGTACGTGCTGGCTACAGGCGACACGACGGTCAAAAATAACCCGTACCTCGGATTTGACAGCAAGCCGGATGTGGGGGAAACGAAGCAGATCAATCTGGAGCAAATCATCAGCTTGAAGCCGCAAATCGTCTTCGCCTATACGAATCGCCCAGACAAGACGCTGGAGGAAAAGCTGGAGCCAGCCGGAATCAAAGTCGTGCGAATGAACAACTATTTGCCGGAACAGATGGATGAGGAGCTGAAGCTGCTCGGAAAAATTTTTGATAAATCGGACAAGGCAGACGAATTTCTCGCCTGGAAGCATTCGATTGAAAAGCTGTTAGCGGACCGGGTGGCAGGCATCAAGGAGGAAGACAAAAAACAGGTGCTTGCCTTGTCAGCCGGATTTCTCAATACGAACGGGGGCTACCGGATTTTCCCCAGCCAGTCGTTGGACGGGAAGCCAGGAGTAGGGGAAGGCTACGCGACGATTCTGGCTGGCGGGAAAGACGCTGCCGACTTGCAATGGAATCCGGCGGAGGCGTCGACTACGATCATGGTCGACGAGGAATATGTGCTCAAGCGCAACCCGGAGGTCATTACCCTGCACGGCACCTGGCTGGGTGGCTACAATGTGAAGGATACGAAGCCGTTTGAGGAAGCGCTGCGCCATATTATGAGCACGACATCTGTTTCGCGGCTCAAGGCGGGGCAAAGCAAAGACATTTACTTTTTCTACACCAACTTTGTCGGATCGGACAAGCGGTATATCGGCAATCTCCAACTAGCCAAATATTTGTACCCGGATAAATTCCAGGATATCGATCCCGAGCAGTATGCCAAAGAGTATTTTGAAAAATGGTTAGGCGTGCCATACCAAGGCATTTGGCACTATTCGTTCAAAGATGTTCAATGACAGCCAAGGACAACCGCTGAGCAAGCCAGTGCAGCGACCGATCCAGGCCATCTATCACGGGAGCGTGAAAAGCAAGCTGCTCGTTTTGACAAGCCTTTTCCTCCTGCTGGTGTTGCTGACGCTTTACGCAGTCAGTCAAGGGGCTGTAGAAGTTGCGTTGCCTGAGCTTTTGGCTATTTTGTCCGGACGCGCTTCCGATGAGATGACCGCCTACATCGTATACGAGATTCGGCTGCCGCGCATGGTCATGTCGATCATTACAGGAGTTTCGCTGGCATGTGCCGGTGCGATTATGCAGGCGATTTTGCGCAATCCGCTGGCAGACCCTTTTACGCTCGGCGTATCGAGCGGAGCGGCTTTTGGAGCAGCATTGGCGATCGTGGCCGGGACGAGTGTGTTTGGCATCAACCTCGTTTCGAGTGGACAGTGGATGATCGCTCTTAATGCCTTTGTGTTTGGCTGTCTCGCTGTGGGCGCGGTCTACGGCATCGCCAAGCTCAAAAACAGCTCGACGACCGTACTGCTTTTGGCGGGGGTGGCCATTGGGCAACTGTTTTCGGCGGGCGTTTCCGGTTTGAAGTTTTTTTCCAACAACGAAGCGTTGAAAGACTTGGTCGTCTGGCTCATGGGGGGATTTTGGGGAGCAAAATGGCAAGTGCTGCACATTTTGCTGCCGCTCGTGATCATCTCGCTTGTCCTTTTGCTGAAATACGCCTGGGACCTGAACTCGCTATGCGCTGGCGAAGATGTAGCGCGAACGCTCGGCGTCAATGTCAAACAAGTCCGCTGGGTGTGCCTTTTGCTCGTTACCTTGATGGCCTCCGTCACGATTGCCTTCACAGGGATTATCGGGTTCATCGGGCTGGTGGCACCGCATATCAGCAGAATCATCATCGGGACGGATTATCGATTTTTACTGCCGTGCTCTTGCCTGATGGGCGCTTTGCTGTTGCTCTTGTCAGATACGGCGGCCCGCATGGTATTATCTCCGATCGAGATTCCGGTAGGCATCATCACCGCGTTGTTTGGCGCCCCGTTTTTCGTCTATTTGCTGTTGAAAAAGCGCAAGGACTACTGGGCATAAGGAGGACGGTCGGGTGTACATGCAGGTCAAGGATTTATCGATCAAGTACGGAACGAAGATGATTCTGAAGCAAATTCAGATGAACTTGCAAAAAGGCGAGGTCGCAAGCATCATCGGGCCAAACGGTGCCGGGAAAACAACCTTGCTCAAAAGCATGGCGTCGATTATCCCGGTGGAACGAGCGCGGATCTGGATCAAAGACAGAGACATTCGCTCCTATTCGGCTAACGAGTTGGCGAAAACGCTGGGGTACGTGCCGCAGCACACGGCTTTCGGCTATCCGTTAACGGTGTTGGAGACAGTGCTTTTGGGCAGGAAACCGTACATGCAGTGGAACGTGACGGCTCACGATCTGGAAGTAGCGGGAGCAATCATGGAGCGGCTGCAACTTGCGGAAATGGCGCAGCGTTATATGGACGAGCTGAGCGGAGGCGAGCGGCAAAAGGTACTGATTGCGCGAGCGCTTGCCCAAGAGCCGGAAATACTGCTGCTGGATGAGCCGACGTCCGCTCTCGATATTCGCCATCAACTGGAGGTGCTGGAGCTGGTTCGGCAGCTTGCCCTCCAGCAGCAAGTGCTGGTCGTGTTGATCATGCACGATCTGGAGCTGGCGGCCAGATATTCAGATCGCGTGTTTTTGCTGCAGCAAGGGCAAATTTATGCTTCCGGGCGGCCGGAGGAAGTGTTTACCTCTGCGAATATGGAGCAGGTGTACGGAGTAAAAGTCGAGATCGGGCAGGGCAGCAGCGGTCTGAAGTTGACGGCCACGCTGCCAGAGTCGCGATAAGCAAGGGGGAGAACATGTACTACGGAGTAAGGCTAGGGATGAAGTCCAGGGAAGCCTGGATGGAAGGGATGAAAAACTGGGAAGGCAAGCTGCCCGAGCGCATGACTGACGACCAACTGGAAGAAAGCTTTTGGGATCAATTTTTGCAGCGCAAAACGGCGGAAGCGGAGCCGGATGACTATGTGCGGGAGATTGGCAGGGAGCTGCTTTCCTTTATTCAGGAAGACGATGAAGTGCTGGAGATTGGGCCGGGATGGGGAAATTACACGTTTGCGGCGGCGAGCAAAGCGCGGTCGCTCACTTGCGTAGACAGCTCGGCGAGTGTGCTGGGCTATCTGGAGCAGGGGGCGCGTGCGAAAGGGCTATCCAACATGAGCTTTGTCCATGCCAAGTGGGAAGAGTACGAGCCGCCCGTCCATGATGTCGTGTTTGGTGTGAACTGCTATTATCGGATGCAGGCGATTGATCAGGCGATGGTCAATATGAACAATTCGGCCAGGCGGTTGGCGGTGATCGGGATGACTAGCGGACCGGAAAAGCCGCACTACTGGGATATTCATCAGCAGCTCGGGTACAAAATCAGATTTTCGCGCAGAGACTATATTCATCTGACCAATTTGCTATATGAGCTGGGCATTGACGTGAACTGCAATATTCTTCCTTTGCAAAAAACGTACGTGTACGAGTCGGAGGAGCAGTTTGTCAGCCAAAATTTGAGCGCGATTATGGAGCCGTCCTATGATCGGGAGAAAGCGGAGGCGATTTTGCGCCAATATTTGGTCTGGGTAGATGGCAAGCCTGCGTATGTGCATCAGTTTAAAGCGGCGTTGTTGTATTGGAAGCCGGAGAGAAGGATTAGTTTGTAAAGATGGTGTTGATCGAAGCTGTAGCGAAGGGAGGAAACAGGAGAAACACATAAGCAAAACAAGCACGAAAAAGCTTCGCGCACAAAATGCAGCGAAGCTTTTTATCATGCTAGGCAACTCTTTTCGGCATGGCGAATCCGAACTTTTTCTACGCATTCACTCAACGCATCCACTTTTCCATCCCATTGAAAATCCATTCCGCTTCCGTCCCAGCAGCCAGACGGATCAATGCTTCCGACCCGTTTTCCTCCGCGAAGCGTTGTTCGGCACTCGTGATGGGAATCATCCAGAGCAGGTTGACCGGATCGCCGTAAACCGTCGGGAAGGCCAGCGCCGGGGCGCTTTGGGGCTTGGCGAGCAGCATGGATGTGAAGCGGGCGTCTACCTCGCTGATCTCCTGACAAGGGATGGTGTGCCCTTGGGCGAGAAAAGTCATGTACGACCAGGGCAGCGTTGTTTGTCCGCTGATGTAGGCCAAAAGTTGCTTTTCATTTTCAGCCAGCCATTTGGTTTCGCAGGCAAAAGCCAGCTCGAAGCGGCGCAGTTGTTCCGGTGATTCGGTATATAGCTCGACCTTTGGCTGCGGCACGATGGAGACGCCCAAGGTGACGGCATAGGTGATTTCGCCCTTTTCCACCGTGACCAATGCTTTCGGCGGCCAGTGACCGCCGTCGATGCCGTAATAGTTTTTGACCGGGCCAAGCGTTGCCGTGATCGCGTCGAGATACTGATGCTGCAAGTCTGGCCAAGGATTTTCGTCCCAGCTCGCCCAAAATTGCCGGGCAGCTTCGATTCGCGCAAACAAAGCGTTTGTGTCTGGTGTGCCCAGCGGAAAGCAGAAAGGAGATTCTGCGATACAGTCTCGCGCATAAGCCGGATAGCTGGAGCCGTCTGCCTGCTGCCCCGCCCAGCCGGGAATGACGCACAGCACCTCGTCTTGATAAAGCAAAGCTGCGGCGTCTCCTTCTGTCAGCCAGACGATTGACAGCTCATCTGGGTCGAGCTTTTCCGCGCCTTGCGGATGGGCGCAGCAGTCGCGCGGCAGCATGGGAGCGTTTCCGTCTTCCATGGCGGAAAAATCGAGTGTCTCGGGAGCTGGCCCGTAATTGCGCACCCAGCAGGAGCGAATACTCGCGTGTTCCTGGCCGGGGTAGTCCCACAAATAAAAATAAACGCCAGATTCATCTTCTTCGACAAAGGCTTGAATGTCGCAAAGTGGAGAAAATTCCTCCAACAAAATGTTTTTCATCGGATCACCTTCCAAACGGAATATGGTAGATTCTTCATCAAAATAGGTAGATGTAAACTTGCACGGAACAGGGGTAGAATACCATAATTGACTATTGGTGGCAAAATTTCGTCTAGACAAAAGATAGAAACGAAAGCGGGGAGCAACGATGAATCAATGTACACTATACGTCTCCATAGCTGACTATCAAAAAATAGTCGATGCGATCAAGGAGACTTTTCCAGACAAAGAAGTACAAGCTGCTGCGGACGGACAAAGCGTGACTGTCACAGACAAGAAATGGTTTGGCAAAAGCACACTGGCCTTCAACTTCATGCGCGAGGAAGCCGATCCGGAGCGCTTTTTGCAGATGAAAAAAGGGATGTACGGATTTTTTGCCCAGATTGAGACGGCGCATGAAAAGGTCAAGGAAAAGCTGCTGATCCAGATTACCGCGCTCAACGTGGCCGTAGGCATCGTAGCCAGCAAGGAAATCGACCGGGAAACGTTCGCTGCTGTCCTGGCGATTGCCAAGGAAGTATCCGGCATCGTTTTCCTCCCGACAGGCCACATGCTCGATAAAGAGGGCCGCCTGCTTTTGAACACCGAGGGCGAATCAGAGGTGGACGACTATTTGGTGACGGTGAGCACCGAGTTTATCGATCGGCACGTGCGTCCATCCCAGTCCGGGGAAGAGCGCAAAGCGCGCAACATCCAGCTTTTGCAGGAGCAAGGCGTCCCGTATATTAACCATTTGCCTGTCATCGTCGGGGATGAGGATGCTGTCATCAGGACCAAGGAAGAGATCGTGCAGCGGGCCATTGCTTTGTGCCTGATTGCCGTCTACGCCGCCGGAATCGCGGAGAACGGGGAGATTGCCGAAGAGCGCGAGTTCATCGAAGGAATTATCGAGCAGTACGGCGCGGCAGACTTCTTTACGGAAAACGAAAGAAAGCTCCTCGACGACCCGAATCCAAGCCAGAACGACATGGTGCAGATGGCGTGGATGTACGAATGCTACTGGGTGCTGTTGTGGGCGCTCGGCTATAAAAAAGAATTGGAGTTTCCGAGCGAGATTTGCGATGTCAGCTATGCCATCGATGTATTGCGCAGCGCGGGAAACTATCAAACTTTCTACGACAACGCCGTCGTGCGAAGCAAGGCGGAGATTTTGGATCAGGCGGATTTGATCTATCGCTACGATTGGGCGTGCGTCGATGCGCGCATCAACAACCGGACCGTGGCGGGAGGTTTGGAGCCGGGAGTCGTCATGGAAAGACACAGGGCACTAAACTGGCTCGTGCGTCACATGGAAGACGAGTGGGATCATGTGCAGATGGACACATAGGGTTCGCTAAAAAGCAGCAACAGGCTGATATCGTTCACGAACGATGTCGGCTTTTTTCGTTGTGCTCGAAAAAGAGTTGGGTACTTTTCTCGACCGATTTGTTAATACAATCTGTTTTTTTCCGTATTAACTAGCGTGAGACTCACGGACAACCACAACAAATTGCGCAATTTGTTCCTGTACCATGTCTGAGTCGGGAGGGAAGGGAGGGGAAGTAGTTGGAGATTGTTCAAATGAGCACCAAAACGGGCATCCACCAAAATCAGCTGAACGAGAGCCACGATGAGTGCATGGCAGCGGAAAAGTTCGCCGAGATTTACGATGCGTACTACAAACGCGTCTACAAGTACATTTGCTACCGGATCGACAATCACTATGCGGCAGAGGAAGTATGCAGCCACGTATTCGAAGCGGTGATTGCCAAATACAACCGCTTTTCGCCGGAAAAAGCGAGTTTTGAAGTATGGCTGTTCGCCATTGCCAGAAATGCGGTGACGGATTACTTCCGCTCACAGAAAAAAAGGGCCGCCTTCTCGCTCAGTTCGATTTTGAATTTGGCCTTGCCCAAGTCGTCTCCGGAAGACATCGTGATCCGCGATGACCGCCATGCCGCTTTGTTCCGGGCGCTGGCAAAGCTGAGCGACAAAGAACGCAACATCATCGGCATGAAGTATGCGGCAGGCTTGAAAAACGCAGAAATCGCAGAGCTGCTTGGCGTCAGCGGTTCGAATATCGGGGTTGTGCTGTACAGATGCTTGAAGAAGCTGCAAAAAGAGCTGGAAAAAGGAGGTTTTCGGCATGAGGAATAAGCCGGATACAGACGAATTTCGCGAGCTGGCCGACTATCTCGCTCATGTGGAGCTGGATGACCAGGCAGCGAGGGACAGAATCTACAACCGGCTTGCAAACAAGCTGAAAGCCGGAAAAATCCAGGCAAAGCCTGTGGAAAAGGATGAGATCGTGATGAAAAAAAGCAGTTGGAAAACGGTTGCGGCCAGTGTCGCTGCCATTGTCTGCCTGACGGGAGCTTTCTCGACTACCTCGTTTGCCCAAGAAATGCTGTCCTCTATTTTGGCGCGGTTTCAAGTGGGGAATTTGCAAATTGTGCAATATGACAAAGAGCCTGCTGCACCTGCAAGCGAAAATGCAGCCGTCCAAGCCGGAGCAGACGGCGCCCGTGCCGTGACTTTGCAGCCGCGTCCCAATCTGACGGTGCAGGAAGCGCGCGCGCTACTCGGTTCGAACTTCCCCGCGCCATCCTGGGTAGCCGATTACGAGTACGTCAACACGGTCGTTCACGGTGACAGCATGGCGGAAGTCCAATATGCGCATGGCGATAAAACAGTGAACTTCCTGATCTCGAAAGGCGGGGAAAACGGGATCGGAACGACAGAGGAAGTCAAAACGCAAGTGCTGAACGGAACGAAAGTGTACATGGCGAACGGGATTGTCATTTGGGAGAAGGACGGGTATACGATCGAGTTGTATGCGCAAGATGATTTTGCGCCTAACGTATTGGGCAAAATCATTGACGGCTTCTCGACAGGAGCGCCGCTGACACAAACGGAAATCGAGCAAGCGAGAGAAAAGCTGAAAAATGCTCCTGTTACAGAAGGGGCTGGCCCTGCTCCAGCTCCCGCGCCCGTGTCCGGTAAGTAAGCGGATTGCAACCAGCGAAGCGTGTCCAGGCGACGCCATGATTTTCAGTGGCTCCCGCGGGCACGTTTTTTTGTTGCCAACTGCATGTGCCGAGCAGCTTGTCGCTTGACATTATTTGATTAGGACTATATAGTTCTAATCATGAAAAAAATCTCGAATCGCGACCATGTGATTGCCAGCGCATCCGCTCTGTTTTTGCAAAAAGGGCTGATGAATACGAGCATGGATGACGTCGTGGCGCAGAGCAAAGTCTCCAAGTCAAATATTTACTACCATTTCAAGAGCAAGGAGGAGCTTGTTGTCGCTGTGTTGGACTACCGCGCCCAATTGTTGCGCACGGTGCTTGATGAGATTGCCCAGGCCAGGGACTTGACCGCTGCGAGGCGGATCGAGCAAATTTTTGCCGCACTGGCTGACGAGCTGAACGGGCGAGACTGTGTGGGAGGTTGTCCGATCCTGTCCCTTCTGTCCGCGCAAATCCCGCAGGTTCGGGTTCGCATCCACGCGTTTATGCGCGAGCTGCAAGGAGTAGCGGAAAATGTGCTAAGAGAAGGAGTTGAGCGAAAAGAGTTCAAGGCAGAGATTCCGGTTCCCGAGACGGCGGCGCTTCTCATCACGATTTTGGAAGGGGCCATGCAGCTTGCCGAGTCTTACGGCAACACAGAAGCTTTTATAAACGCAGGCGCTACTTTTCTACACTTGATTCAAGTGTAGGCTTTTTTTGCAACTGATTAGTACCGATTAGTCCTATTAAAGGGAGGTTCGTTTTATGGCAGTTGTATTGATAACAGGAGCGACAGGGTTTATCGGCCGGGAGGTAACAAGGCGCTTGGCACGCGCAGGACATACGGTGTTGGCGCTCGTGCGCTCTCTGGAAAAGTGGGAGAGGCAGCTGGCTGCAATGACAGCCGAAGAGCAGGCGAACAGCAGCGCAGTGCGGGGCGACTTGCGCGAGGAGAGATTGGGGCTGTCAGAGCTTGACTACCAGCGGGTGCTTGCCGCAGATACAATCATTCATGCCGGGGTGCCGATGGATATCTCGCTCGGCGAGGAAGCGGCCAGAAAAGTCATTTTGCAAGGAGCCGAACATCTGTTGAAGCTGGCAGGCGAGCTGCACCAGCGCAAAAGGCTGCAAAAGCTCATTCACCTTGTCGGTTACATGAGCCCTTTTGACGATGCGAGCGCGACGCTTGCCACGGATGTGTTCACCGAGAACAAGCTGTTCGATCATGCAGGAGGCTATGAAAAATACAAGTTTTTGGCTGACCTGTACGTGCGGCAACAGGCTCATCAAGCAGGAATGCCGCTGGTTGTCGTCAATCCGAGCACGATCATCGGGCCGCGGCATACGGGAAGCACCGAGCAGACGGATGGCCTGGGACTTGTGGTCAACTCCATGCGGCAGGGGAAATTTCCCGTATTGCCCGGCGGAAAAGAATGGTGGCTCCCGCTGCTTGCTGTGGACGATCTGGCTGAAGTAATCGTCGGAATTGTCGAGGCAAGAAACATCGCGCACCAGACGTACTACGCCTTGAACGAGCGCGGGGCGACGCCGTCTTTCCCGGAACTGGTGCAGCTCATGGCAAAAGAACTGCGGATGAAGCCTCCGTCCGTCCCGTTCCCGCTGTCCGTTTTGAAAACGATCGTGCGCAACGGAGGCAGCCGCTTGCTCGGCGTTCCGGCCAACTCGATGGACTTTATCGTGAAAAAACAGTTTCCGCTCGCGCCTTTTCAGCACATGAAGCAAATGAGGGGAGTAGGCGAATATCGCGTCGACAGTCATCTGCCAAGCGTTGTGGCTGATCTCGATTATCGACTGTCTGTCCGGGACGATGCCGCTCCCGATGCTTTTCAGCGGGCGAAAGTCGCAGGCTTGGCTGCCTATCAGAAGCCAGGCGTGGAGGGAGCGCCATGGGTACTGTTGCACGGCTTGTTCAGCGAGCTTGGCGATTTGTTCCCGCTGGCTGAGCAGCTTGGCGAGGAGAAGGTATGGCTGTGGGACTTGCCGGGCTTTGGCAGATCGCCCTATCATCACCGGGAGCAAAAGCTGGGCGGCTTCATCGAGGCTGTCGCCAGCGCGCTCCGAGAGCTGCCTGCTCCCGTCCATTTGGCAGGGCATTCGTTTGGTGCTTTCCTGGCATGGGAAGCGGCCAAGCGAGTGCCGGACAAGATCGCCGGAGTGTATTTGCTGCAACCGCCGCTGCACGCCCCGAAGCAGAACCCGCTGCTTGTGCAAATCGGGAAGAGCGAGAGCTTGCTCCAGCGCTTTTTGCAAAAGCAGCTGACTCGCCCCCGTCTGGAGAGCACGATGATTGAACAAGGGATGTTTCGCTTCGTGGCTGAGGTGCCGGCTGGCTATCTGGACAAGACAAAAAGCCTTCTGCAATCACCGCGCATCAGCAAGACGCACGCAGAGGTTTTACGTTATTTCATGCACGATTTTCAACAAATGGAGTGGGGGCAGGCTGCCGCTTTTCCCGTTCACCTTGTATGGGGGAATCAAGACAGCGCCTATCGCCTGACCAGCGAGCAGGAGGCAGCGCTTGGGGAGAGGCAGATTGCGGTACACCGCCTGGATTTGGCCCACCATTTTCCGCTCAGCCATCCGTACGAGACTGCCAGCTTGCTGCGATTACTGAGGGGATAGGAGATAGCCTGACTTCCTGACTGTCCGACTTCCCAACTTCCGCCCTTCCCAACGAGACGGGGCTGGGGCTAGGAACACTTTCAGCAAAAACCAAAGGAGCCTTGCCGATCAAACAGGCAAAGCTCCTCTTTCTTTTGGGCGATTCGAGCGATTCGGGCACTTCGGGCAAGCGAAGCGAGCTACTTTTCTACGTACGCGTACTTGAAGTACGAACCTCCGAGCGGGAAGATCACGAAATCTTTGACTTTGTCGTTTTTCACGTAGGCGTTGCCGCGGAAGTGCAGAGGGGCGAGCGGCATTTCCTCCATGAGAATTTTTTCCGCGTCGAACATCAACTGCTTGCGTTTCGCGGCATCGGTTTCATAGTAGCTTTTGTTCAACAGGTCGCGGTACTCTTTGTTGTCGAAGCGCACCACGTTGTTGCCGCCTTCTTTGTCCTTGTACATTTCCAGGAAGTTGATCGGATCGTTGAAATCGGCGCCCCATAGCCAGATGCCGAAGTCGTATTTCCCGTTCTGGACGTCGTCGTTGAACACTTTCCATTCGGCTGTGCGAATCTCGATGTTCACGCCGAGCGTTTTCTTCCACTCGTCCTGCAACGCCTGGGCGATCTTTTTGTCAGTTTCTCCCGTGTCGTAGTAGTACGTCACCTTCGGGAACTCGGTCAACCCCAGCTCCTTCATGCCTTCCGCGAGCAGCTGCCTGGCTTTGTCTATGTCTTCCTTGAAGTAGCCGTCCGGGTTCAAGCCCATCGAGGTCGGCACCCAACCGTATGCAGGAGGTACCCCGGTTTGCAAAATATTGTCGATTAACTGTTGGCGTTCGATGGAGTAAGAGAAAGCCTGGCGAATTTTTTTGTTGGTAAAAGGCGGTTTTTGCGTATTGAAAATGACTGCCTTTGTCCCCGGATTATCGGCGACGACCAGCTTGCCCTGTTCCTTGATTTGCCCGATTGCATCAGGAGAAAGGCCGAAGGAAGGATAGCCGCCCCAATCGAGATCGCCGTTTTCAAACATCGAGAGAGCGGTGTTGTTGTCTTCGATCACGACGATTTCAATCCGATCCAGCTTGACGTTGGCCTGATCCCAGTAAGTAGGGCTTTTGGAAAAGGCCAGCTTCGCTTTATGCTCCCACTGGTCGATGACGAACGGGCCGTTTCCGACGATGGTAGAGGCGTCGCTTGCCCATTTCGGATTGCTCTCCAGCGTCTTTTTATGCAAAGGATAATAAGTAGTGAATGAGGTCAATTCACGGAAAAATGGCGTAGGCGAGCGCAGGGTGAAGTCGAGTGTGTAATCGTCCTTGGCTTTGACGCCGACGTCTTCTGCTTTGCCTGTGCCGTTGAAAAACTCTTCGCCGCCTTTGATGTAGAACAGCTGGTAAGCGTAGCCGGAGGCGGTTTTCGGATCGAGATTGCGCTTGATAGCGTATTCAAAATCGTGGGCGGTAACCGGATCGCCGTTGCTCCATTTGGCATCCTTGCGCAAGGTAAAAGTGAAGTGGGTAAAGTCAGGGGAGTTGGTGAAGCTCTCTGCTGTTCCGTTGATCATCTGACCTTGCCGATCGACGATAGTCAGTCCTTCAAAAGCGAGATTGATCATGTCCATGCTGGAGGCGTCAGTAGCAATGCCGGGGTCCATCGTCGGAGGTTCGCCCGTGATGCTCCAGTGCAAGACCATCGGTTCTCCCGAGGCAGGTTTTCCGGTCTCACCAGCGGGCTGCTGGCTTGCGGCAGGCTGGGCATTTTCAGCGGGCTTCGTCGTACAGCCGATCATGAGGCTTGCTAGTAACGCGGTGCTACAGGCAACTCGCAACCATTTTTTCATCAGTACCTCCTAGTTGTTTGAATATTTTTAAAAATTCATATGTAGAAGGATAATTCAGTTTCCTGTATATGTCATTAAACATTCTGTATAAATATTCATGAATATTCTGTTTTTAAAACCGGGAATAATTCATACAATTTGTCCTTGAATCAGCAGCAAAGCGGAAAGCGGCTGCTGTTGCAAGCGATTTGATCCTGAATAAAAAAACGCTGGCCGACACCAGAAGATTCCGGTGCAGCCAGCGTCTTTTGCCTGCCGTATGCAGGATGATGAATGGAACGAGAGGCTAGTGCATGCCCACGTTACGCGACTTCGATCGTGTCCAAGGCGTGCCCAGGTACGACAAAGCCCAACGGTCCAGACCGTACCAGCCAGCGACTTTCCAAGCGAGAACGAGCCATGTGGCAAAAACAAACAGCATCGGGTTGGTGCTGACTGTCCCTGCGAACAGGAAGCTGACGTTCATCAATCCGCCGAAGAAAGCGGCAATTCCGGTAAGCAGGCCGAGAATGAGTCCGAGACCAACCAGTACCTCGCCGTAAGCGACCATGAAAGCGAACAGCTTGGCATTTGGCAAAACGGCGCTTTCCAAAAACCAGCCGTACCAGGAGGTGACGTCTTTTCCTTCCGCTGCTTTCGCGAGCGAGCCTTTGACGAAGCCCTCGATGGCAGCTCCAGCTTTGTCTCCTGTCCAGGAGTCGGTATGGATTTTTTTCCAGCCTGCTGTCAGCCAAGTGTAGCCGACATACACGCGGATGATCAGCCAGATCCATGCCGAACGGGTGCTGGTGAACAAAAATTGTGACACGGGATTTTCAGGAATGATGATTTCGTTGTTGCTTGGTGGACGCATGTGTACGTGCCCTCCTTATAAAAATAGAATGGATATCCTGTGATGGATATTGATTCCAGGTGATTTTAACACAAGGAACGATTTGATGCAGTGGTTTAGGGCATAAGTTCATACGGTGTTCATTGACACTATTGGCACGATGTTAACCTTAGTTCGATTGTCATGTGTTCGGATGGACATAAAAAGCGCAAAAAGGTAAGAAGACATAGTTTTTGCAAAATAAAGTCATCGGGAAGAAATATTGACAAGTTAAGATATGGTAAATTATGTTGAGTTTTGTTGAAAAATACGGAGACTATTGGAGCATACTTATGAAACGAAATTTTGTGTCTTTTCAAATGAAACTCAGCGTTATGATCTCGCTGTTTACGATGCTGGTCGCGATTGTGCTGTCGCTGATCGACTATTCGCAGCTCAAGGCCACGATCCTTTCGGAAAAAGCGGTGCAGTATCAGCTAGTCGAGGATCGGATCATTCATGCCGTCAAAAACGTCGATCTCGTGTACGGCGTGTTCGAGCAAGACATGGAGGAGCGGATGAAGGGCGCACTGGAAAAGCTGGCGAAAAACTATCAGGCCAACTCGGCGCTTTCGGCGTGGGACTATGCGGCTTTGCGCGAGCAGTACGGAATGGATTTTTTCGTCATTGATCGAAACATCAAAGTAGTGCAGTCCAGTGTCGCCTCTGACGTGGGACTCGATTTTAGCCAATCGGGAGCTTTCGCGGAGGTGTTGAAGAAACGAATCGACGGAAGCAAGTTTTCCGCCGACGGAATGGAAGTGTCCGTCAACAGCGGGCAGATCAAAAAGTTCGCCTATCTCCCAACCGGGGATCACAAATATTTGCTGGAAGCGAGCATGAATTTGCAGGACAGCGACTTGTTCCAGACGTTCAACTTTCTCGATGTCTCGAAGGAGATCGCAGGCAAATACAGCATTGTGAAAGAAATCACCGTTTACTCGCACGATGGCTACGCGCTCGGCAAAAAAGGGGAGGACGGCAAAGCTTTGCGCATCGCGCAGCGGTTTGCGCCAACTTTTGAAGCGGCGTTCTCCACGCAGACGATCAAGGAATTTCACGAGAGTACGGGAGAGGACGACCAAACATACCGCTATATCCCATACAAGCTGGATGAGAGCGCCAACGACCTGAGCCGTTCCCGTGTAGTGGAAATCGTCTACAACAATACGGAGCGCAACGAAGTGCTCGCCAACAGTCTCCGGTCTGCGCTATTGAAAATGGCGGCAGCGGTGGCAGGAGCGCTGATCTTGTCGTTTGTGCTCAGCCGCTTGATTACCGGACCGCTCGACCACATGCGCAAGATGATTGCGCAAACAGCCGAGTTCGACTTGCGCGAGCAGATCGTGGCGAAGGAGCAGGTGACGGAGGATGAGATCAGCCTGATGGCGAAGTCGATTTTGGTCATGCGCGAGCAATTGCGGGAAGTGGCGAGCAAGCTTGCGACCGTCTCTCATGTGGTAGCGGAAAATGCGCAAAGCGTGCAGCAATCCACAGTGGCCGTCAGCGAGCAATCGAGCGGAACGGCGGAGGCGACTGCTGTCTTGCTGTCGCATATGCAAGAGACAATGGCTTCGACGGAAGAAATGAACGCTACTCTTACTGATATTCAGCATGTCGTTCACGCAGTCACTTTGCGCACGACCGAAGCAGCGGCTACCTCACAGGACGTAAGCCAGCGAGCCGATGTGTTGAAGGAAAATGCCGTTGCGGCGCAAGTATCAGCAGCCGAGTTGTATCAAAGCGTGAAGCAGCAAACGGAGCAGGCGATTGTGCAGTCGACCGAATCGATGGGGCAAATCAATTTGTTGGCAGAAGCGATTTTGCATATTTCCGAGCAGACGAATTTGCTCGCCTTGAACGCCGCGATTGAAGCGGCGCGTGCCGGGGAAAGCGGAAGAGGCTTCTCCGTCGTGGCTGATGAAATACGCAAGCTGGCGACACAGTCGTCTGCGGTCGTCATCGATATTCAGCGAATTATCGCCATCGTGCGCGAGTCCGTGAACAATCTCGCAGAAAACTCTTCCAGCGTGCTGGAGTTTATCGACAGCAAAGTCCGCCCGGACTACGGCAAGCTGATTCACATGTCAGAGCAATACAACAGCGACGCACATCATTTCAACACATTGCTGACGGATTTCAGCGCTTCGTTCGAAGAATTGAACTCGTCGATTGCCAGTGTAGTGGCGATCGTGGAGCAAGTGACAAGCTCCATGGGACAAAGCGCATACAGCGTCGAAGCGATCACCGAGCAGGCGCAAATTATCGCGCACAACAACCAGAAAATCGCGACCATCTCCGAACGTAATGCGGAGTTGACGCATTCGATGGAAGAGATCGTCCAGCGCTTTCGCCTGTAAGTGAACAAAGTCATGAGCGTGAACATGCCCCCTTCGTACCGAGAGCGAAGGGGGCATTGCTTTGCTTTTACAGGACAGCTTTCAGTTTATCCGGGTTGCGAACGAAGTACAGGCGGTGAATTTTTTCTGCCTTGCTGTGCAGGAAAACGACTGTATCTACTGCGTCATTTTGCCGGATGACGAGTGCCGTTTGGCCGTTCAGCGAAGCAAGCCCTACTTCGTACGGAGAGCCTTGTGCGGCGAAGCGCATCAAGCCAAGCAAGAACTCCGCGACACGTTTGCCAGACACGACCGGACGTATGGCAGCGAATACTTTTCCACCGCCATCCGAGAGCAGTTCAGCGTCTGCGGACAAGAGCGTGAGCAAAGCGTTGACATTGCCGTGTTCCAGCGCATGCAGAAAACGGCCGATCCATTCTTCGCCGATTTCTTTTTCGTGCGCGTGAAGCTGTTCGTCTGCATCCAAACCGAGCTTGGCTTTGCAGCGGCTGATGATTTTCCGGCAATTGGCCTGGCTTTTTCCGACAAGCTGGGCAATCTCGTCGTAGTCGAAGGCAAAAGCTTCGCGCAGGACGAAGACCGCACGCTCGACCGGAGACAAGCGTTCGAGCAGCACGAGCATGGCGTACGACAACAAATCTTTGGTGATGACCGATTCGTAGCTGTCCGCTCCGGGAGTAGGGATCGGTTCGGGCAGCCATGGCCCCGTGTACAGCTCCCGCCTGTGGCGTGCCGATTTCAACAGATCGAGGCAGCGGTTTGTCGTCATTTTGCACAGGTAGGCTTTTGGCTCTGCGATTTGTTCCAGCTCGACATCGTACGCTTTCAAAAAGACATCCTGCACGATATCTTCCGCATCTGTGGCCGAGCCTGTGAGCTGGTAGGCGAGACGAAACAGCAATCCTTTGTATTGCTGATAAAGGGCCTCCATCGCATGTTCACTTCCTCTGGCGTCTAGTGTCAGCATCGTTTTTTCCTTATTTTATCATGCTGGCAATATTCCACGTGAACTGACGCAGCTTCCAGCCCAATTTCCCCGTCAAAATGATGTCCACGCCCCATTGGCGCGTCCAGACGATCGCCCGCTCCGGCCCCAATCCGACGCAGTAGAAGTCCATGCAACTTTTATGAACGGGAGACTGCGTTCCATCCAGATCAGCGAGGATAATTTTGCTCAACCGGGCGGCTTGCCTGCTCGCTTCCTTGCACGTCATCCGGTCCGCCTGACCGCTTGCCGGGTCGACGATGCGGGCGCAATCGCCAATGCTGTAGACGAAAGGGGCGCCAGCGACCCGATACGATTCATCCACGACAAGCTGGCCGTGTGTGGTGAGCGGCAACCCCATCTGGCGCAGCGCCGGGTTCGGCAGCAGACCGAGCGCCCAGATGCACAGACCGACAGCAAGCGTGCGGCCCGTGGACAGACTCAGCTTGCCGTCCTGCTCGCGAATGGCTTTTGTCCCGTGCAAAACCGTGACTCCGCCGTCCAGCAAAGCTTGTTCCAGCTTGCGCGCCATTTTCACAGGTCCTTCCGTGAAGAGGCGATTTTGCGCATTGAGCAAGTAGACAGTGACTTCATGGGGAGCGATGCCGAGGTGTTGCGCTTCCTGCCGCATGGAAAAAGCAAGCTCGGAAGCTGTCTCGATGCCGCTGATGCCCGCTCCTGCGACAGCGATTGTCAAGAGCCGCTGTCTTTCTTCGGGGCGCTTTTCCAAAACGGCCAGCCGCATATTTTGCTGCCAGGTGTTGCGAATCGTCTCGGCGGCTGCCACATCAGACAAGGCGATTCCGCCCTGCTCCGGTTCTGCTCGGCGGGCGACGCTGCCTACCGCGAGGACGAGCACGTCATACGCAAGCGACAGTTCTTTTCCGCCTTTATCTACATAATGGATCATCTTGGCGCTTCCCTGGACAGAAACGACCGTACCTTGCAAAAATTCAACGCCTGCGGGGAAGATGGTTTTCAACGGGATGGCGATATCGGTTTGGGAGACAGCTGGCTTGAACAGCAAAACTTTGCGCAGATGGTAAGGCTCCTTGTCGATCAGGACGATGCGTGCAGGGCGTCCTTTGCATGTGTCCTGGATTGCTTTAACGGCATTGATTCCGGCATAGCCGCCACCGACTACGACTACAGTCATTTCTTTCATGGAGATCAGCTCCTCGCTGCGATTTGACCATATAACGAGGCGGGGGCAATTTTTGTGACGCAGCAATCAGAAGTTTTTTCGGAAAAGGGCGATTCGGCGAAAAAGTTTGTGCTTCAAACAAGTTTTGATAGAATGAAAGAGTCGTGGAAAGGATTTCCTGACTTTCTAGCGAGGAGCCTTTTGGCGAACAGAGAGACAGCGATGTTTTTGGGAGGATGGAAAGAATGGCATACAAGGTGTATACACAAGCAGAACGTCCTGATTTGAACGATCAGATGGCCGAAGTGCTCGCTGCCAGCTGGTCTACCTTCATGCTGCATGACGAAGTGGCCGACCAGCACTACGATCGGCTGGAAGAGTGGTTTGCTTCTTTTCAATATTTGTTGACCGATGAAAACGACAAGGTAATGGCCGTGGGCAACTCGATTCCTTTTTACTGGGACGGCACGCTGGAAGGAATGCCGAAGGGCTGGGGAGACGTCTTTCTGCGCGGGATTGAAGGACACGCCCAAGGCCAGAAGCCAAACACATTGTCGGCGCTTTCGATTTCAATCGACCCTGCGCATCGCGGTCTTGGACTGAGTCGTCACATGGTGGCGGCGATGAAAGACATTGCGAAGCAAAACGGGCTGGAATATATGGTGGCGCCTGTTCGCCCATCGCTCAAGCACAAGTATCCGTTGACCCCGATGGAAAACTACATCGAATGGAAGACGGAAGAGGGCGCTCCTTTTGATCCGTGGGTTCGCACGCATTGGAAGATGGGGGCGAAAATCATGAAAGTGGCGTCGGAATCCATGTCGATCGTGGGAAGCATTGCCAACTGGGAGGAATGGACAGGCTTGAAGTTCCCTGAGTCCGGCACGTATATCATTCCGGACGCGCTTGTCCCTGTGCGGATGGATGTGGAGAAAAACGAGGCCAAGTACGTGGAGCCGAATATTTGGATGCAGCATTTTCTGTAAGCGCGCACAGGCTGTTGCATTGCGAGGAATTGCCAGATCAGATTTGTGTAAAGGAGAGCCGCTTTGTCGAGGCTCTTCTTTTTTGGGTACTTTTTGGCTCCGGACTTGCGCCTTTTGGTATTTTGTCGTGTTTGTTCTATATATTTTTTATTTTACGCCAAAGGAATATATTCCCATTTTTCTAGTCGTGTTATATTATAAAAAATATAAAAGATAAAAATTTTTTAGGGGGATCTCAATGCTCACCGAAGAAATTGGAGAATTGCTCCTTGCCTATCGACAGCGGGAAAATATATCGTTAAGCGAGCTTGCAGAACGAACGGGTATTAGCAAAACAGCACTTTCCAGAATGGAGTCAGGAGCAACCAAGCGGCCAGGTTTTTCCCAGTGGAAGAAGATCGCAAGTGCTCTGAAAATTCCGTATGTCGATGTTATCTCCGTCTATTTAAGTACAACCGAAAGACCTGCATCGATTCAGTTGTTGTTGAACGAAGCTATTTCGCTTAACAGCCAGGCTCTCGTGCGCAAAGCGGCTCAGAAGCTGCTCGACACACCGAAAATGGATACTTTTCTTGCGCTGGACTACCTTCATCAACTGGCAAAAGAAACAGAGGACTCATCGACTAAATTGGCCTTGCATGAGGTGATGATCGAGTTTACGAGAAAACGCGGCATCCCTTTCTATCTGGCGAAGAATCTCTACGCGCGTTATTTGCTCGAACGGGATGATTTTTCCCGCTTTGAAGAAACTTTTCAGCGAGGAATGGAATTGTTGCACTATATCGACCTGCTGCAACCGTTAGAGCGCATCGACTACTATTACTGGATGGGCGTCCACGCTTATATTTTGGATTATTACAGCGAAAGCATTGAACTGTGCGGAAAGGCGTTGATGGAAGACAGGACAAACGACAGCAGGCAAAAAGCTTCAGCGTTAATCTCTGTCGTGAACGCTTATTTGCGCCTTGGATATTTGATTTTGGCTGAGCAATATTTGGAATTATACGAAAAAAGTGAATATGCGGATTTCCGAAAGAAGCATTTGCGGGCGCTGCTGCATGCGAAAAAAGGAGAATACGACCAAGCGATTGCGCTGTATAACGAGTGCTTGCATGAAGCAAAGCCGTCTGAGCGCATTACGATTGCCAGCGATCTATTGGACGTATACTTCGAAACGGAACAAAATGGTGCGATTCAAGAGCTGATCGCTACTGAAGACACCTTTTTGTCGGTGGACACCCATCCTAACCGAATTAAACATGCAGCCAGATACTTTAAACGAAAAGGCATTTGCTTGATCTCAATGGAGCTGGAGGAGGAAGGGATCGACAGTCTCACACAAAGTATTGCATTTTATCGACAAATTGGAGCGGCGGCAAAGATGGTTGAGGGTTTTGAGACGATTTTTAAGTACCATCTAGCAAATAGAAAGGATGTATCTTTCGAGACCGTGGAAAATATCGCGGAAATTTTCCGTGCTAGTTTAGTAAAAGAATAGGGAGGTAGAGTGCCATGAAAAAATGGTTGCCTGGATTCGCTGCTTTCATTTTTCTCTTCACCATTACCCAAATACAATACATGCCGCAGCATGCTGATCCTGATTGGGTGAAATTTGTCATCACATTCGCGGACCCCGATTGGTAAAAATAACTGTTTGCCAAGCGCTGCAAAAGCCTCTTTTTTCAGAAACAAACAAAGAAACAGCCGAAAAAAACGAGCCGTAGAATCACTTCTATGACTCGTTTTTCATTTGGAGAAACCAGTTTCCGAACGGTTGCGAGAAAACTACACCCGCTCAACCGGAGAAGTCAGGCAAGTAGGGCCGCCCGTGCCTTTATACGAGATTTCATGACCCTCGTACTCGTACACCGTAGCGCCCGCTTTTTGCAGCAGCTCTTTTGTGAGCGGATTGCCCGCTACGACCATGCACAGGCGAGGGGCGAGCGCGAGGACGTTGCTGCCCAGGTTATCGTATTCGTTGTCGGGAACTTCAATCAGTTCAATGCCTCTGTCGATGAGCAGCTGACGGAAGAAAACAGGCATCAGCTTGGAATAGACGACGGCGAGATCGTGGTCAACCATGCTGATAATCGACATCAGGTGCAGGCACTCCGCCGGGCCGCGGTCGTATGGCAGCGGAACGACGATGATTTCTTCCGTGAAATCTTTGACCATCTCCGTAATTTGCGCGATCGCCGCCTGGTTGGTGCGGAAGCCTAGCCCGATGGCGAGCGTTTTTTCGTCCAGCCAGACGAGGTCGCCACCGTCGGAGCGGGCATCGCCTGTCAACTGTCCGAGAATCGGAATGTTGTTTGCTTGCAAAAAGTCTTTGTATACTTCTGCTTCACCCTGGCGCAGCTCTTTGCCGGATTTGAGGATGATCGCCCCTTTGGACGTGAACTTCACCGGATCATGGGCGTAGATGGAATCGAGTCCGGTTTTGTCCGATTGCGGGAGATGCAGGACGTTTTCCACATGCTCTTGCAAAATGGCTTCGAACTTCTCGTACTCGTGCAAAGCTTTGTCCCAATCAGGACGGTCTGTATAGTTAAAGGTTTTCCACGATTCTTCGAGGTGGGCCTGGCTGATAAAAGCTTCACGGGGATGCTTGATGATGACTGTCTTCATCTTTTTGACCATGGATTGGCTGCCTTGGAACATAGTTGCCTCCCTTTATTCCGTATTATGGAATATTGTTCATATTTCGAAAAATCACTCTAAGTGTACACATTCTGATTTTGGACTGTCAATCGCTATTCCGCGCCAGATGCGGGGATTTGTGTAAAATTTTTTGCGATTCACAAAATTATAGCAAGTAGTTTAAGATATGAGATAGACGAGAACATAGAAAAAGGGGAAATGACAGTGATTCAATCGTTTGATCGGGCGATGGCGATTGCGACGGCACTTGCGTCGGACGAGCATAGAAAGTGGTGGACCATCAACGATTTGGCGAAAGAATGCCAGCTTCCGCTGAGTACGACTTATCGCCTCCTGTACACTTTGATGAATCACAATTTGGTGGAGCACGATGCGGCGACGAAGCAGTACACGTTGGGAATCAGGTGGATGGAGTTTGGACTTCGCGTCCTGGATCGGATCGATTATCGCAAAGTGATCAAACCGATGATTGAGGAGCTGGCCAGAGAAGTCGAGGAAAGCGTTTATTTCAGCCAGCCGAGCGGTTTGGAGTCGATCGTGGTCGATCGAGTGGACAGCCAGCACAATATTCGCATCTACGATCAGCTTGGCTTGCGCATCCCGATGCACATCGGTGCAGCGAACAAGGTCGTTTTGGCGCACATGCCAGAGGAGGAAGCGAGGCAGACCGTGCTTCAGCTCGTCGGCGAGGAGGAGACGCCTGCATTTATGGAGAAGCTGGCCCAGATTCGCAAGGCTGGTTACGCGGTGAGTTTTGCGGAACGGACAGAGAATACAGCTTCTGTTGCCTCTCCGATTTTTGATTATACGCAAAAAGTAATCGGTGCTCTCAGCATCGGAATCGTCACCTTTGATTTGAAAGAAGAGCGGTTGAACTATTTGATCGAGCGCGTGCAGGATGCTGCCCACAAAACATCGCAGCGGCTGGGGAGCATATAATTTTTCTTCGGTCCATATAATGGAAAATTTTCTGCGATATGAAAATAGCAACGTCTTTTTCAAGGCCGTCAGCTCGGGAAATCGGGAAACGGCCTTTCTTGATCGGCGAACTTGTATAATTGCTTCCAAAACTTTACATAGTAAAATGAAGAAAGGCATAGAGCAGGGGGCACAAGTGGGTGGAGCTGTTCAGTGAAAGCTTGATCGTGATCGGGCGGGTTTGCTCGATTTTGCCGCTATTGTTGATTGTGACGCTATTCATGGGAAAACGCTCGATTGGCGAGCTGCCTGTTTTTGATTTTATGGTGATCATCACGTTAGGCTCTGTGGCAGGGGCCGATATCGCCGAACCGAACGTCCACCATATCCCCATAGCTGTAGCGATTGTGACATTGGGCGTGCTGCAACGAATCGTGTCGCAATGGTCGGTCGTTTCCAGGCGCTTTGGAAAAATGGTCACGTTTGAGCCGACGGTTGTTTATTACAACGGCGAGTTTCTCGTCGATCAGCTGAAAAAAATCCGCTATTCCCTCGACAACGTGCTGCAAATGCTGCGGGAAAAAGATATTTTCGATCTCGCCGAGATTGATATGGCGATTATCGAGGCCAACGGGCGTTTGACGGTCTTGAAAAAATCGGCACAGCAGACCGTGACGAGACAAGATTTGCAAATCAAGACGGCTTCGACAGGCATTTCCTTGCCTGTGATTATCGAGGGGAAAATATGCGCAGAAGTGTTGACCTATCGCGAGCGGGATGAAAACTGGCTTTTGCAGGAGCTACATAAAAGCGGCGTCGCGGTTGAGCAAGTATTTTTAGCTACATTGAACCGGCAAAACGATTTGCTGTTTTTTGAAAAACATCCGAAGAACGAGCAACAAGTGCCGCCCGTTCATCATTAGGGGGAGGGGTAAGGCTCGCTGCGGGTACAGCCGGGATACGTGTGAAAACGGGTCATGTGATGGTGAAAAAATCAACGCTATGACCCCAGCAATTAAACAGGTACTGACATTGCTCATTCAAGTGGCTTCCGCCATACTCACTTCTTCCCGTCTCCCCATAGTTTAGGTAGGTTCAGTGTGTATTATATTGATCCAAAATATCGCGTATGGCTGCATCAATCTTCTGAGAAGTTACGGCGGTTTACAAATGAGGATTTCGATCTTTCGTAGAAACACGAGCGTATCCTATCTTCACCTTGTTACTCCCTTCGACATTCTATTGCAAAGAGTATATCAATGAATTGAAATGTTTCAAAAAAAGCACACTTTATGACATGTTGAGAGAAGCAGATTTCCAATGTGTCATAAAGTGTGCTTTTTGACAGGTAGCTCAAAGCAAATTGTGGTACCTGAGTGCTAAGTAGCGCTGTATAGGAATATATTTACAAAAAATCAAAATATCGTAAAATAAAAGAAGTTATACGTTTCTTGTGTATATGACTAAGGAGGAGTTCTTTTCGTATGGGAACAAGCAAAGCGATGCTAAAGTCAATTCGTTCTGAAATTCATAGCAACATGAGAGAGAACGGATATACACTTAGCAAACTCAGTGAACTAAGCGGTGTTAATCCAGGTCATCTGAGTGAGATTTTAAATAGCAATCCGCCGCGTGCCATTACGATTGGCCAACTTGACGCAATGGCAATGGTTTTTGGTCAACCTCCTGGATGGTTGTATGAGTTGTACCCGGAAGAATGTATCTCCGAAGATAGAATCTCGCGGCCGCGTTTGGTACCTTATTTGGTTCGATGCGCTGAGCTTGGGCGGCAGGATTGCATTGAAGCGGTTGTCTCCAAATTACTAGAGAAGCCCAAAAGTGTTTCCATTCTCTTCACTGTGGCAGAGGAATTATTTCAAAATGGGAAAAAAGCTTCGTCTGTCCCCTTTTATCAGTTCGTGATTGAAACGGAAAAAGATAGTCATTCTGAATTATTTGTGATCAGCCAATATCGCTTATTTCGTGCGGTACAAGGGGCAAATGCCGAAGATAACTGGAAAGCAATCATACGGTTTGAACCCTACAGGAACAGATTATCTGAAAATCTTCAATTGGATGCGTTGCTACAGCTAGCGAATGCGTGCTACACGTTGCAGAAATGGAAAGATGTTGAGAAATATGCAGACGAATTACGAACTCTAGCTATTGCAGTTTATCAGGATCAGCTACGCAAGAAAGACATCGGTAAAACCGAGGAAAGATTAGATACGGAACGTCATCTAGTCGTATATTATGGGCAAAGTTCCTTGCTAAAAGGAATCGCTCTAACTATGCAAGAAGAATATGAGGAAGCAGAAAAGCATGTGCACGAATATACGGATCTTAGCTGGTTTGAACTGTTGGATGAGATAGGATATAAAGAAGTAAAGAAATTCAATGTCTGGGGAAGGGCCAATTTATATGGACTTGGCTTAAAAAAGGGAAACCTGAATCTCCTATCAGAGTATGTTGATTTCTTAACGGAACATCCAAATGAGATTCTTCCCGGCATGTTGACCATCATTGAAGCAGCTAATCAGCATGGTTTTTGTATAGATGAGCTGCTAGATCATTTTTCTGCTCATCTATCCAGCTTCCATGATCATCAGAACCCAATTAATTTGAGTCAGAATTTTCACTTTTGGGATCAAAAGTCCGAATATGACTTTAGAAAAGGACGCACCTCACAAGCGATAGATGAGTTACTGCTATGCTTAGATTTCTCTGACAAAATGGCCTATTATCATGGCTTCAAACGTTGTATCACAAAGTTTTGGAAACACTTGCCCCATGCATCAAACGAGCAAAAAGATCGCTATCAAGCCATTTTAGAAGGGAGAGTGTGAGTATGAAAAGATTTTTTGTTTTATTAGCTGTGATTGTAAGTATTGGGTTGTTTTCCAATGTTGCCCAGGCTTCTAAAGAAAGCGAATCGCTATCCATTTCTACTATTTCATCTTCTACAATTATTCAATATCATCACGGCGTAGGAGGCTAAAAAGCGTTTTGATAAAGGATTTGAAAAAGCATCCCAAACAAAAAGGGGTGCTTTTTTCCTGTTTTTCTATCAACGGTTTTTTTAGGATAATATTGTATAGTTGTAATTGTATTTTATGTTAAAAAAAGGAAGGTGATAATTATAGGAGCTATTGCCTATAAAAAGGGCGTCCCACCCATTCGCCAGGTTCAAGGAACGCCCACAGGAGGAGCAGTTACAGCTCCTATAAGTAAATGTACCACGCCACCTTTAGATCGGGAAGGAGGAACTTGTCACGATATCATTCAATTGAAAAACATGGTGGAACAATTGCGCGAACAGCTGGTTCAATTGTATTTAGAGAAGAATGATTTGTTGGATGATAAAGTCGTGGAATTAAGCCAGCAGTTGGATCAGTACATTCTGGTAATTCAATCAAAAATGATGCAAAAAAGTGTGATTTAATAGTCTAGGGGTCCGGCCAAACGGGGATTCTTCCCTTAACGTGGTTTTTTAATGAAGAATTCTCTCTACACAATAAAAATCCATACTTTTGAATAAAAGGTTACTACAGGACAATTTTTGTACGCTGAAGATTCGAAAGTTTATTTATTTCAAGGAGATGAGCTTGTTTGAAAAAGGTTTTAAAAAAGTCACTAACACTTGTGTGCCTAGCATCCACCTTAGTGACTGGACAAGCGATGGCAGCAGAAACTTTGTTTACTAATAGTTCCTCAACCAATAAAGAGTACGATCGTAGCGAAGCAAAAAAATATGCTGAAAAGTATGCTGAGCGACCAGGAAACAAAAATTACGCAAATTACGGAAGCAACGGCGATGGCGGCGATTGCACAAACTTTGTCTCTCAGGTATTACATGAAGGTGGAGGTCTGGGGTTTCATGGGAAGATTGGTTACAATAGGAATGAAAAGGATTGGTACTATTACGGTCCACATGTTCCTAAAAATACGAATGATAAAAAATCACGCACATCATCTTGGACCGGCGCTCATCAATTTCGGGAGCATTGGGCTGTAGTGAATGGCTCTGGAGGGGAATTTGCTTATCAAGCTAAAAAGTACTCAGTTCAGGATGCACAAGAGAATTTTGATGATATTTATCAAGATTTAAATACTGGTGATATTGTTCAATATGTCGATGAAAACGGAAGGACAGTACACTCACAAGTCGTACACAAGTTCAAAGATGGTGATGTATATATGGCGCAACATTCTGTTAATGATGAAGATTATTATTGGGGAACAGATTTGCGGTTAAGCGAATGGCTTGATTATGGTGGTGCGTATGTAATTACCATAGAGATAAAAAAATAAGGACAGATTTTTGTCAATTGGAGATGATTTTATGCGTAAGCTGAATAAGTTGCTAGTAGTAACTTTGTCTGCTGCAGCTTCCCTGAGTTTAGGCATCATCGGGGTTGACGCATATGCCGATAAACAACAACGTCTAGCCCAAATGGAGAAGGAATTCAAAGAACAAGAAGAAATCTTGGATAAGAAGTATACTGACAAACAGGAAAAAAAGGTAAAAGATTTATCGTGGGAAGTTGGTAAACTGAAAAAAGAGCTACATCCCGAAGATCCTGAAGAAGTTTTAAAAAGGAAACTGAGCGCCTTCAAACAAATGACGCTCATTCATGAAAACTCTTATAAGGGCGAAAATGTTGAAGAGGTGGATTTCAATGATCCAAAAGTTATCAAGGTTTTGGAAGCGATCGAGAAAAGAAAACAACTCATTGAACGAATGGAAAATGAGCTTTCGGGAAATGCGAAATTGACAACTGGTAAGTCTGCACAAGAATTACTTGACGAATTCGAGCAAGAAAAAATGGAATTAAGTGACACAACTAAGGACACAAGAGAATAAAGGGGTATTACGAATCAAAGGGGGTGTCTCAAAGTCAATTTTTCGGCTTTAGAGATACCCTTTTAAATTTCAAACACCTTGGTAAATCATGTTTCTGATTTTTCGATGTTAGCGAATTCTCCCCTGTTGATCGCTTGACAGAACGGTTTGGTCAGGCGGCCTTTTTTATGTAATATTTCCCTTTTTCGTCTGACTATTTGGCGGAGAAAAAATGTAGTCGGGGGGCGCGTCACTGGTCGCCATCCGGGAGAAAGACAGGGCGATCGCTTTGTACGAGAAAACGGGCTTTGCTATCTGTGACCAGTCGATTTTTCCGGAACAAAACGGTCATGATCGTTTTGTTGACCGCAAGCGGTACTCGTCCGCGATGAGAACAAACAAGTAATCGGCTATGCCTTGTACAGACGGATTTTTGAAAACGGAAAACAAACGACAGCTTTGCTGTTTCAGTGTGAGGCAAGGCCGGAACGGGCCGACCGGGAGGCGATTGTCAGAAGTGCTCTTGCCCATGTGTTTTCGCCATGGGACAAGGAGCTGTATCGCCTCACGGTCAATTTGCCAGTTTCCAACGAAATGGCCATCCGTATTTTGCAAAGGGCAGGTTTTGACGTGATGGCCGAGCAAGTATTCATGACCAGGTCGCTCGTTTAAGCCCAGATCACTCGACTGACGGCTAGGGTTGCGCGTGATACGGAAACGTGATCGTGAATTTGGTGCCGACTTTTGGCTTGCTGGACACGCTTACCGACCCGCCGAACGCGTGGATGACGTGATAGGAGTACGTAAGCCCGAGACCGGTTCCGCTTGTTTTCGTCGAGAAATAAATGGACCCGAGGCGTTTGATCTGGCCTTCGTCCATCCCGATGCCGTTGTCTTTGATGATCAGCATGGCGTTGCTTTTCTCAATGAACAGCGAGAGGGACACTTTGCCGTTGACCGTCTCCTCACAAGCTTCGATCGCATTTTTGATGAAGTTGACCAAGACTTGTTTGAACTCGTCGGGATTGGCCAGGATCGTGACAGGCTTTTCATAAGCTTGCAGCTCCAGCTCGACATTGTGCATATTGGCAAAAGGCAGCATGACTTCCCGCACGACGTAAAGCTGGTCGCATACGTTGATTAGCTCGGTGCGCTCCTTGAGCGGCTTGGACAAAGCGAGATACTCGGTCAGGATCGCTTCCGTCCGCTGGATTTCGTCCATGCTGATGCGGATGTACTGATCGGTTTTCGTAATATTCTCGGGATTTTCCTGAATCAGGCGCAAAAATCCTTTGACCGCTGTGAGCGGATTTCTCACCTCGTGAGCAAGCGATGCGGCGACATGGCTCATCGTTTCGATTTTTTCATTTTGGGCGTGTCGAATAAACAGTTCTTTGTCGGATACGCACTTGCTAAATAGCGACAACAAGAGCCAAATTCCGACAAAGTTTTGAACGGGGATCACGAACAAGTAGTAGGCAGGATGATGGGATACATAGGTGGGAAAGTATAGATAGGTCAACCCCAAAGCTACCAGGGAAAAGAGCGCGCCCGTCAAAAAAATATACAGTGTTTTCCGATAACTGGCTTTGTAACGCCGATACATCAGGAGGGAGATGGCAAAGGTGACAACCAGGGCAAGCAGCGCGAGCCAGATGCCTTCACCACCCAAATAATAGCGGTATAGCGCGGACTCGATCAGCAAGACCAGCGCGATCCGCACTCCCCCATAGACTAGGGCAAAAAATACGATGATGTGCCTGATATCGAAAATCACGCCTTCCGAGACGCTGGTCGCGAAGGTCATGGCCAGAAACATGCAAATCGAGCTGGTCACAAGAATGAAAGCGCGGCTGTAATTGCGCATTCGGTCGCGGTAATAAATATTGAACAGGACAAATGGCGTCAGAGCAAAAAACATCTGCAAAATTACTTCTTTTAGTAGAATCATCGGACATCCCCATCGCAAATTTGCATGGCTGCTTCAATCTACGATATTTCGACAAGAGCCTACACGATTCCTCCAAAATTTGGACGCGCCGACGGAATAAATTTAAAGGAGAAAAGTTTTAAAAACCTAGTTGACAGATGGGTAAAACACGGATTATAGTCTCTATATACTAATACAAAGGTTTCGAAAATAATAACTACTCTTATCCAGAGAAGGCTGAGGGAATGGCCCTATGACGCCCGGCAACCTAGCTGGCAAGATCAATGTCTTGCGAGCCAAGGTGCTAACTCCAACAGGTAGCGATACCTGACAGATAAGAGGCGCGAATCTTGTCGATCAAGCCTCTTTCATCTGTTGAAAGAGGCTTTTCCTTTTGGAAAGGGAAGGTCGTCGCCTCCTCAGCTTGCAGCACAACAAGGAACAAAGAAAAAGGGGGATTTTTCGATGAAAAAGAAACTGGGCCTTATCACATCACTCGTACTGGCAGTATCGGTGGCCTTGACCGCGTGCGGCGGCGGAGCCGATACGAAAAACACGGCGGCAAACGGCGCTTCCGGCGAAAAAGCGAAGCGGATTGCCCTGATCATGCGCCAAAATGTAGGAACGTTTTCGGCTCAATACATTAACGGTGTGAAGCAGGAAGTCGAGAAAAACGGCGGAGAGCTGACAGTATTCAACGCAGATACGGATTTGTCGAAAATGGCGTCGAATCTTGACGCTGCGGTCAACCAAAACTTTGACGGCATCCTGATTGACCACGGTACAGCGGAAGCGTTGCAACAAGGTACGCAAAAAGCTGTCGACAAAAAAATCCCGGTCGTTCTGTTCGACACAGACATCAAGCTGCCTGGCGTGCCGATTGTCGAGCAAGACGACAACAAGCTGGCAGAGCTGAGCCTGGAAAAGCTGGCGGCAGATTCCGGCGGCAAAGGCAACATCGTGAAAATTTGGGTGGCAGGCTTTGCTCCGATGGAAAAACGTCAGGTGACTTATGAAGCGTTCCTGAAAAAATATCCGGATATCAAGGAAGTCGCCGCTTTCGGTTCCGCGACAAACAACACAGCGCTGGATACCCAAGCACAGATGGAAGCCATCCTGAAAAAATATCCGAACAAAGGCGACATCACGGCTGTATGGGCATCTTGGGATGAATTTGCCAAAGGGGCAACCCGTGCGATCTTGCAAGCAGGCCGCACAGAAATCAAAGTATACGGCATCGACCTGAGTGATGAAGACCTGCAACTGATCCAGGAAGCAAATTCGCCATGGGCAGCGACTGCAGCCGTAGATCCATCGAACATCGGACGCACTCACGCAGCGGCTATTTTCCAAAAAATCAAAGGCGAGCAAGTGCCAGACAGCGTGAAGCTGAATCCGGTGTTGGTGAAACAAGAAGATTTGCCTAAGGACAAAAAAGTGACAATGGGCGACTTGTCCCAGTACGTGAAAGAGTGGGGCAAGTAAGCATATAAAGCTGGTTGATTTGGCTATTCCCGTTGATCAGTCAACGGGAATCTTGCTTATTTAAGGGGGTGCGAAAAGTGTCCAGCTTGCAGATGAAAGGGATTGTGAAGCAGTTCTCCGGCGTTCCTGCGCTGCGTTCGGTCGATTTTGAGGTCAAGGCTGGCGAGGTTCATGCGCTTTTAGGGGCGAATGGAGCGGGGAAAAGTACCTTGATGAAAATTTTGACGGGCGCGTATCAGTCTGACGGGGGGAGCATCACGATTGACGGCAAAGAGGTGTCGATCCAATCGCCCCAGGATGCGAAAGCTTTAGGCATCCAGTGCGTGTACCAGGAAGTGGATACGGCGCTGATCCCGTACTTGAGCGTGACGGAAAACATTTTGCTCGATCAGATTGTCTCGGCAGGCCGCAAAGGATTCATGAACTGGCCGAGCTTGCACAAGGAAGCGGAAAGCATTTTGCAGAGCTTCGGCTTTTCCATCCCTGTGCGCATGCTCGTCGAGGAATGTACGCTGTCCGAAAAGCAACTGATCCTGATTGCCCGCGCGACCGTGCAAAAAGCGAAGTACGTCATTTTTGACGAACCGACAGCTCCGTTGAGCACGAAGGAGAGCGAGCGGCTGTTTCTCATCATTGACCAGTTGAAAAAAGCGGGTGTCGGGATCATCTACATTTCCCATCGCCTGCCGGAAATTTTTGAGATATGCGACCGAATCACGATCATGCGGGACGGTCAACTGATCGTGACGAGCGAGACGTCCCACACGACGATGGATGAGGTCATCGGCAACATGCTGGGCAAAAGCTTCGAGGAAGAGTTCCCGAAAGTCGAAGTGCCTGTAGGCGGGGTGCTTCTGGAAGCTGCGGGAGTGGCTGGCGGCAAGGTTCGCCGCGCCGATTTGAGCGTTCGCGAAGGCGAGATTGTCGGGATTGTCGGGCTGGTTGGAGCCGGGAAGACGGAACTGGCGAGACTTTTGTTCGGAGCGGATACCGCCGAGGCGGGACAAGTCAGGCTGAGCGGCAAAGAGGTGCGGCTGCGGTCGCCGAAGGACGCTGTTGATGCGGGAATCGTCCTCGTACCGGAAGAACGGCGCAAAGAAGGCATTTTTGTCGAGGAATCTGTCCAGAACAACTTGTCTGTCTCCGCTTTGGAGAAGTGGTCGCGGCTCGGATTTGTCCGCAGAGGGGCAGAAGCGAAGCAGGCGAGGGAGCTGGTGAGCCGTCTGGGCGTAAAGACGGCAGACATCACACAGCTGGTTGGCTACCTCAGCGGAGGAAACCAGCAAAAAGTCGCGATTGGCAAATGGCTGGATACGGATGCGCAAGTGTTCATGTTCGACGAGCCGACCAAAGGCGTCGACATCGGGGCGAAAAGCGATATTTACCGCCTGATTGGAAAGCTGGCGGAGCAGGGCAAGGGCGTTCTCTACTTTTCTTGCGAGTTTGCCGAAGTATTGGGCATTGCCGACCGGATTTTGGTCATGTTTGAAGGGAAAATCGTCAAGGAGCTGAGCCGCGCGGACGCGACACAGGAGACGATGATGTATTATGCCAGCGGGGGTGAGTAAGGTGGAAGGTAAAAAATTCAGCTTGTTTGATTTTATTTACAAATACGGTACAGTCGCAGTAATTGTGATCGTCATGCTGTTGTTCAGTCTGACCAATCCGTATTTCTTCACGTACGACAACATCACAGACATTTTGCGTTCCATCTCGATCGTAACGTTCGTCGCGATCGGCGTTACGTTTTCACTGATTGTCGGAGGCTTCGACTTGTCTGTCGGTTCGACGGTGTCGTTGACCACAGTCGTTTCGGCTTCCATGATGGTCTGGTACGAGCAGGGCGTGTTTGCCACTTTGGTCGTCCCGATCGCGCTCAGTCTGATTGTCGGATTGGTCAACGCTTTTCTGGTCGTCAAAATCCGCATTCCCGATCTGCTGGCGACACTGGCGATGCTGTACATCGTCAACGGACTTCATATGACTTATTCAAAAGGCTACTCGATTTACGCCAACATGCCGTTGGAAGATGGTTCGATGGCTCCGGGAAAATTCCAGGAATGGTTCCTCTGGCTCGGACAAGGCAAAATTTTATCCCTGCCTGTTCCCGTCATTTTGACCTTTTTATTGGTCGCGGTCACACACGTCTATTTGGCGTATACTCGCCAAGGGCGGATGCTGTACATGACGGGCGGCAATCTGGAAGCGGCGCGTCTCTCCGGCATTCCCGTGAATCGCTATCGCACGCTCGCTTATGTGTTGTCTGCCCTGTTCGCCGGACTGGGCGGGATGCTTTTGGCAGCGCGGATCGGTACGGGCCAGGTGAGCAGCGGCGGCTCGATGCTGATGGATGCAGTGGCGGCCGCGTTTGTCGGCTTCTCCGTTTTCGGCGCGGGCAAGCCGAACGTATTCGGTACGTTCGTCGGCGCGATTTTGATCGGGGTGTTGCTGAACGGCATGACGATGCTGAACGTGCCGTATTACGCCTACGATATTATTAAAGGAACGGTACTGGCGCTTGCTCTTGCGGTGACGTACTATCAGTTGCGCAGGAAAAGAAAAGCGTAAAACATGGCTGTACAGGCAAGGCAGGGAGCTGCGGGAATGCAGGCATCCTGCCTTTTTCTTTTCAATAAAATGGAAAATGTTTCACATGCAGCATCCCTCCGCTATAATACTCTGGGGGGATATAAGTGATCCATTATAAGACGTACATACGCGGAGATGCCTATGAATGGGTAACCTTCGTCCACGGGGCGGGCGGCAGCTCATCCATCTGGTATAAACAGATCAAAGCTTACAAAGAGCATTTCAATATTCTCCTCGTCGATTTGCGCGGTCACGGCAAGTCGAAGCAGCATATGGGGAAGCCCAGGGCTAAATACACGTTTGAAGACATCAGCAAAGATATCATTGAGGTGCTGAAGCACGAGAACATTGCTTCCACTCATTTCGTAGCGGTGTCGCTGGGCACGATCATCGTCCAGATCATCGCCGAGCTTGCGCCGCAAAAAATACGCTCGATGGTTTTGGCGGGAGCCGTGACGAAGCTGAACTTGCGCTCGCAAATTTTGATTGCGCTGGGCAATCTCGTCAAGCATATCGTTCCGTACATGTGGCTGTACAAGCTGTTTGCCTGGGTGATCATGCCGCGGGAACGCCATCACGAATCCCGCTCTTTATTTGTCAGAGAAGCGAAAAAGCTTTGTCAAAAGGAGTTCAAGCGCTGGTTCAGGCTGACGTACGGAATCAATGCATTTCTCGCGGGGCTGCTGACGAAAGAGCCTGCGATTCCCGCGCTTTTTATCATGGGAGATGAGGACTATATGTTTTTGCCCTCGGTCCAGTCGTGTGTAAGCCGCAGAAGGCACGCCCAGCTTTGCATGCTGGACAATTGCGGCCACGTCGTCAATGTGGATCAGCCGGAAGAGTTCAATCGTGTCTCGATCGGATTTATCAGGCAGCAGGCAGGGGGAGGACAGTACGTGGTCAGTCCGGCCTAGCGCGCCTGGCTTGCCGTTTGGTTCAAGCCTTTGGCATTTGCGATTTGCGCGGAAGTGTGTTTCAATAAATGGGAGCAGAGCTGGAAATAAATTTTGGCCATATATTTTAATGAAGGGGGAAATGACATGTCGATTCAAAATGAGCACGATTTGCTCGCTTTGCAACGGATCGGGAGAATCGTGGCAGAAGCGAGAGAAGCGATGCTGCAGGCCGTTCGGGCGGGGATCACGACAAAAGAGCTGGACCGGATTGGCGGCGATATTTTGGCGAAGTACGGCGCGCGCTCCGCACCCCAGGTGACGTACGACTTCCCCGGGCAGACGTGCATCAGCGTGAATCATGTCGTGGCGCACGGGATTCCCGATGGAACGGTATTGAAGGAAGGCGACATCGTCAATGTCGACGTTTCCGCAGAGCTGGAAGGTTACTTTGCGGATACAGGCGCTTCGGTTGTCGTGGGACAGGGAGAACCTGTGAAGCAGGCGCTGTGCAAATGCGCAGAGGAGTCGCTGTACAAGGCGCTGGATTCGGCCAGGGCTGGCTCCAAGTTGAGCCAGATCGGGCGCATCGTCCACAATGAAGCGAAGGCAAAAGGATTTACGGTCGTCAAAAACCTCACAGGCCACGGCATCGGCAAAAGCTTGCACGAGGAGCCGACGGACATCCTGAACTACTACGACAAATGGGACAAACGGCTGCTGACGGACGGGCTTGTGCTCGCTGTCGAAACGTTTATTTCCACAGGAGCCGAGTATGTGCAGGACGGGAAGGACGGCTGGGCTTTGGTGACGCCGGACAGAAGCTACACCGCCCAGTACGAGCACACCGTCGTCATAACGCGCGGCAAGCCGATTATTTTGACGGCTTGAGCGTTTTTCCGCACCGCGCGCGGTGATTTTGCGAGCGTGAACAAAGAGAGGAGGCCCTATTGCGCTGATAGGGTCTTTTTTGTGTGAAAAACGTCTCGACGTTTTTTATGAAATGGGATGTGAGCGCTTACGGTCAACGAAACGGTCATGACCGTTTTGCTTTGGGAGAAAAATTGCGAGAATGAGCAAGAATAACTTGCAGAATAGCCAAAGATTGTATATTCTTTGCATAAGAATATATGTTCGTATTTGCTGGGAGGTTCCTTTTGATGAATCGATGTGGCTGGGTGAATCAGGACCCGTTGTATTTGGATTATCACGATCATGAGTGGGGAGTGCCTGTCTACGATGACCGGCTGCTCTTTGAATATTTGAATCTGGAAGGCGCGCAGGCGGGGCTGAGCTGGTACACGATCCTGAAAAAGCGGGAGAACTACCGCCGGGCTTTTGACAACTTCGAAGCGGCAAAGATTGTGCAGTACGACGAGGACAAGATCGAGCAGCTTTTGCAGGATGAGGGCATCGTGCGGAACAAGCTGAAAGTCAGGGGCGTCGTCAAAAACGCTCACGCCTTTCTCAAGGTCGTGGAGGAGTTCGGCTCCTTCTCCAGCTACATCTGGTCGTTTGTTGGCGGCAAGCCGATTCACAACCACTTTCAGGAGCTAAAAGATGTGCCTGCCTCCACCGAGATCAGCGACAAGCTGAGCAAGGATTTGAAAAAGCGCGGGTTTACGTTTGTCGGTTCGACGATCTGCTATGCGTTCATGCAAGCAGTAGGGATGGTAAATGACCACGTGAAGACGTGCGATCTGTATCAAAAAGACTAAAGCACAGGCAATGAGAGGAGGAGCAGACATGAATGCGACTGATCTTTTGATTCTGAATTTCGAGGAAGTCAGACGCCGCAGCATCAAGGTGTGGAGGGCGATCCCGGAAGACAAGCTGGATTGGAAGCCCGACAACAAAGCGTTTACTTGCGGGGAAATGATCCGGCACGTCATCGAGGGCGAGTTTTTGTACCATCAGATTTTGATTCAAAGAGGCAGCTCCGCTCTGTCTGCTCTGCCGAATCCGTATGACACCAAGCCGTTCACCTCGATTGAGGAAGAGTTGGCTTTTGCTAAGCCGTATCGGGACGAGTTTCTCGCCTTTGTCAAAGAGTTGGACAAAAGCGACCTGGAGAGCATCCGCATCGACCGTTCCGATGTCGGGTACGTCAGAACATTGGGCGACATGCTGCTCCGGATTGCGTACCATGAGTCGGTTCATACCGGGCAGTTGCTCGATTACATGAGGACGATGGGAATCGAACGTCCGAACATTTGGGATTGAGTAGAACGGAAGAAGCTTTGGGAATAACGCAAAAGAGCCAGCGTTCTCTGCATCGGGAGGAGACGCTGGCTCTTTCGCGTTTTTTGCGCACGGCTTTTCAGCTATGCATGGTGGATGGCGTAGTTGGGAACGCTCAGGCAGAAAGGCAGCAAGAAAGCATTACGTAACCAACGAAGTATGAGAGTGGTATACTTTTCGAGTTGTGGCTATCGTTCAAAGCACGGTTCTTTTCCAGAGAATCGCGCTTCTTTTTATGCGGAATTTTGCAATAAATACAGGGGCATTTAACCCCGTTCGATCAAGAAAAGTCAAGGGAAAAAATGATTGGAAATAACTTGAACTGAAATGGATTGTATGAGATACTTGTACTAACAAAGAGAACAAACGTTCCTGTCTATCTTTTAGGGGAAGCAAACTATCTTATTTCCAAAAATGGAATCAGGCAAGGAGTGAGAGTATGCAAAAACAAGCGATAGGCCGTATCGGCTGCATAGGCGAGAGTTCTCATTGCCGAGTGCGCAGAGGACGGTCAGGAGAGTGCAAAGCGGTACTCACGAGCCAGTTCCCTGTGCTCTCCCCGAAGAAGAATCTCGTTTTGGCAGGCGAATGGACAAGCACGAAGCTCAGCCGAGGAAGCACGATCAGAGAGCGCCTATTGATTCAAAGTAAGGATGGGCAGCGATGATGTCGATGGATTATGTCCAGGTGCTCGCTGTTGTCGTTTGTTTTCTCGTGTTGGTAGTGACGTTCAAGCATGTCGATTTGCAGATTCGCATCAACAACATTTTGGATGTTCAGTTGAAAGCGAACAAGGAGAAAGAGAAGGAGGCAGAACCGAGTGAGAAAAAAATCGATCCTCCTGTCCATGAAAAGCAGCATCCGCAAGAATAGTTGAGGAGTCGGCGCTGTCCTTTGTTTCCATATCATTCCATGGGGGAAGGGGATTTTTGCAGAGATGATACAGGCAGCATTGATCGTTGCTTGCGCCCTGTTGGTCGGAGTGATCATCGGGCAGAGCATTTTAGCAGAAAAGGTACGAAAAAGATAGATAGCAGCAAAACGAAACGATGTATCTCTACAGCTTTTACGAGAGACCGAGGGGGAAAGAGAATGACGACGACAACTTTGATCAGTAAAGACATGTTGATGGAAGCGGTGTGCGAAGGTTGCCCGGCGACGTGCTGGGGGAAGCGGACGCATTGCCAGGTCCATGACCAGCATATCGGCAAAATTGAATCGTGCCCGGAGTGGGACAGATATTTGCAGCAGCAGCAAGCAAAGCCAGCACGGCTGATTCAGAAAGAGGCGAGTAAACAACGGGAAGTCCGCTTTGATTTGCACGAGTTGGCTCCAGCCCTCTCTGTTTTGCAAAAGACGGAAGAAGAAATTCGCGATTACAGCTACATGCAAATCGAGATTGTTCGCATTCAGCGCTATTTGCGGGAAGCCGGGGAAGGCATGGTCAGCCAGTACGGATTGGATTCAGCCATGCCAAAAGGCCAAGGCTCCCACAGCGACAAAACACACGCGGAAGTCGTTCGCCGGGAACGGAAACAGAAGCGGCTGCAAAATTTGCAGGACAAAATCGAGCGGATCAACAGAGCGGTAGAAACGATTCGCAGCGAACAGGAGCGCCTGATTGTGGAAGCGCTGCTGGATGGGGAGAAAAACAATTTGATCGCCAAAGCGATCGGGGTGTCCCGCCAACGCTACTACGAGATTAAGCGGAGTGCTGTGCTGAAAATGGCGTGGGCGATGTACGGGGATGAAATGCAGCAGACGGGATGAAAAAGCGAAAAGTGAATACGCAGAAGATGCGAGAAGCTCGATTTTGGCGCGACATGCCAGGATCGGGCTTTTTTTTTTGGAGCTGGAATGAAGTAGCTGGAATCGTTGAAAGAGCTGGAACGATCTTCGAGCGGCTTTTTCCAAAAGGGCGGGCGAATCACTGGCTAACAAGGCTGACAAGAGCTGACACTCCCTGACACTTACGTGAAAAATCCATTTTGATCCGCGCAAAAGGTTATAATGGACTCAAGCGAATCAAGTAAGAGACACAAGAAGCCATCTGGTCAATTGCCGGGTGGCTTTTCCTGTTCGCTAATCCGACGAAGGAGGGAGCTGGCATGTGACAAACAGCAGGCAAGCAGTGCAACCAAGGGAGCCATTCCTGTAATGAAGTTGAAAGAAAAAAAGCGCCCCCTGTATGCGGGGTCTTGGAATGGGACACATTCACTGCCCTAAATGGGGAGGATACTCTACAGGAAGTATAGGCAGAAACAGAATCAACGGATTACACGAAGAATGGGCGAAAAAACAGAGGAAAACATTACTTTATAGTGGGAGTGTTGTGAATATGTCTAAAGGAATGCGTGGGATTCATCTTTATACAGGAAAAGGTTATGGAACGGTAACAACAAAGATGCTAAATGAATTTGATGGTACCAACATTCATGATTACGTAGTACACCTGGGAAACATGGATAAAGTGTTTTTTGATTATCGAAAGGGCAAGTCAGACCGTAATGCTGTAATTGATCAAATGATTGATGATCTTGCTGATTTTTTACCTGAATACAAAGCATCAGAAATAAACTATAAAGACTTGTATATTTCGTTGCCAGCTCTCAGTAATGATATTACTACAATTAAAAATGTTGATGATTTCTATGACGACTATCGATCCTATATGCGAAAAGTTGAAAAAACATGCATCGATATTTTAGGTGAAGATGGATGGAAGTTCCGGATAGAAGGTTTTTATTTCCGAACAGAAACGATTTTCCCAATTGATCAGAAAATTAGCAGTACGTCCCCGACCTCGAACAAAATGGTTAAATTGTTGAATGATATTGCTTACAGAGTACGCAAGACACATAAAAAAGAGTTTATGTGGGCGCCATACTATGGGTTTGGAACGTATGCAGAGAATATCATTCATAATCTAGGGGTAATTGCAAACAGGACAGACATTTTTGATATCATTTGCATCCAGCCACAATACTATTTTCAGGGCGATCCTTACCGAGTTAACGTTGATAAAGTCTTTGATAGTGCCGATAGTCAAAAGGTTTATGATTTGGATGGAGATGTTGTTGGCGGTGGAAGAAAGACTTCGGCCACAGCATTAATTGGGGTAACCATGGAAGGTGATGATAATTATCGTAAGAGCCGATCTGACAGGTTCGATTACTATGTGGATACATTCTCCGGCATTGTCAAAGAGGCTCCAATCGTCTTCTATGCAGGTTCGACTCATAACCTGTTAAATAATAACCCACTTTTTGATGCGATCAACAATTTTTACGAAGTGTAGTTTCATAAATAACGGGAATGTAAATTTTTTTGTGT
>NZ_DOTK01000060.1:0-136465 GCF_003521185.1 Brevibacillus sp. | reverse complement strand
CTAGGTTTGGTTTGTTGGTTGCGCTTGTGCATCAGCAGTCCAATGGCTCCCACTCCTTTTCGCCAATAGTTGGTTTAAATTGATAAAAAAGCAAATATAGGAAAATATTACCGTTGCATTCAGGCGAATTATATTATTTTTAAAAATTTGGTTCAACAGGAATTTACTTAAAAGTCGTTTTTTCGACATTAATAGAATTTTTTCGACAAAAACGACTTGTAGAAAATAACCCATAAAAAAAAGAAACCCCGACTACCCACGGGGTTCCTCAACAAACCAGCCTGCAAAAAGACCGCTCTTTCCAACCGGAAATCTATCCAAACCCATCACTTCTCAATCCGGTAATACCGATCCCCTGTCTTCGGATTGTAGTAGACGCGGCGCTTTTCCTGCGAGACGGGGTCGATATTCACTTCGTTCGTCCACTCAAATCCGGGCGGGATTTCTTCTCCATGGTCTTCGTGCAGCCGCTTGTCCTTGATTTTCGACAAGATCAACAGAACGAGCAGGAGCACGACCTGAAAAATGAGGTAATAGACGAAAAAAATCATCCACTACACCTTTTCAACGACGACCGCTGTGCCGTACGCGACGACTTCGCCCATGTTGCCCATGCTTCCCGAGTCGTAGCGGAACATGACGACAGCGTTTGCTCCCATCGCGTTGGCGTTTTTGATCATGCGATCGAGCGCCTGTTTGCGCGCATCTTCCAACAGAACGGTATATTCCTTGATTTCTCCGCCGACGACAGAACGCAGCCCAGCCATGATGTCTCCGCCGATTCCCCGCGCGCGGACGATCAGGCCGAATGTCGTTCCTTTCACTTCAACGATGCGATAACCTGGAATGTTTTCGGTTGTTACTACGAGCATTTGCTTCCCTACTTTCTGCTTTTTTTGAAAATCACATGCAGCACGATATCTGCGCTGAAATGACTGATGATGGCAGCTTCCAAGCCGTATTGCCAGAACAGGCAGCCAAACAGGATGCCCATGATGCCGTTCAAAAGCAGTGTCCACAGCGTGACGACTTTGCCTTTTCCGTACGTCATGAAATTCGCCGGGAGGTGGGCGCAAGCAAAAGCGAGAGCCGCAACCCCAATGCCCAGCCAGTAGGCGGTGTCTGCAAGACCGAGCTTCTGTGCCAAAAATACGACGACCGTCATGACGCCGAGCCGCATGAGCACTTCTTCGCAGAACCCTCCGTAAAAAGACGAGAGGACACCGAGCAGCCGCGACGAGATCGGCTCTTTGCCTCTTTTCGCCATCATGTGCGGCTGGAAAAAGAAGCGGTCCAGCCATTTGACCACGAGTCCCACTGCGATGCCCGATCCAAGCGACACCGCCCAAAAGCTTTGCATGGAAAAAGGCAGCGCCGCCCCGGACGACCAGTGGTCGAGCACAAACAGCCGAAGCTCAGTTGCAGGCAGGAGCCACAAGCCTGCAGCAGTCGCGATAGCGAGAATGACGCAGGTCTGAATCATCGTCAGCGCAACCATGACAGGCACTGGCGGAACCTTGCTGTTGCTGGCAGGATGCATCTCTGCTTGCAGCTGCACTTGCTGGCGAATCGTTCTGAACTGAATCGGGATGATCCCTAGAGCGCACAAGACGCTGATCACCCAGATTAGCCAAAAGTGTTCCACAGCGACGCCCCCCACCTAGATTTCAGATCGTTCCAGCAAGTACCAGCCCATGAAGAAAAAGACGAAGTTGAGCGTCAAGACGCCTGCAAGCCCCGGCACAGCTGTAATGGCGGCTTCGGCAATTGTCGAGTTTTCCTGGATCATCATGATCGCGGCGTTTGTCAGTCCGCCCGGTGACACCATGTCCAAAAACTTGCCGAGAAACTGCGGCACGGTAAAAATCACGATGTTGAAAAGCAGCGAGGCCCCGCCAGCGCCGACAGCGTTGTTGAAAAAGCTGGAGGCGCAAATTGTCGTCGTTACGACAAGCAATAAGTTCGGTATGTAAATGAGCGTACCGAGCCACACGTGCGCCCAATCGAGTTGGCCGAAAAGCAGCTGCGTGTAGTATGCGGTGATCCCGATCCCGATCAGCATGCTGCCGACGGTCAAGGCGTAATAAGTGACGGCTTTGGCGAGGTAATACTTGGCCCGGCTGACTGGCTTGACGAATACCATGGAGGCGACCCCGGACGCTTTTTCTCCGGCAATCGTTCCCATCGCGACGAGAATCAGCACGAACGTGCCCAGCGAGCTGAATTTGCTGATCGCCGTCGAGAGCACTTCCGGAGCAGACGGGGTGGGGATATTGATGACCGTCCCTTTTGGCAGTCCCGTAGAATTGGCCAAAATTTCCGGCAGCATTTTCATCGTGATCGGCTGCGTGATCATCAAAGCGATAAACACGATCGGGACGATGAGAATTTTGTAGGTCTTCATCAATTCATGAAATTCTTTGCGGATCATCGGGTAGGAAGTCATCCGTTGTTCACCACCTTGAGGAAAATATCCTGAAGGGTCAATGCCGACAGGCGATAATACGCAAGCGTCCCGCCAGATTCCAGAACGATGTGCGGCAGACGAGCCTTGGCTTGCGGCATGTCATTGGCGAAAACCTTGTAAACGCCGCCATCCTGACTCCACTCTTTCACCCAGGCAAGCCCGTCCAGCACGTCCGCCAAATCGATGTCCTCCTGATCCAGCTTGAACTCGATCAACGGCTCTACATGGCTGGCCCGCAACTCTTCCAGACTGGATGACAAAAGCACCGTGCCGTCCTTGATGATCACGATATGGTCGGCGATTCTCTCGACGTCATCCAGGATGTGTGTCGACATGAAGACCGTCATGTGCCGTTTCAGCTTTTCGATCAGGAGCAAGACGTCATGCCGCCCCATGGGGTCGAGAGCGGAAACGGGTTCGTCGAGGACGAGCAGCTTCGGGTTGTGGATCAGCGCCTGGGCAATTCCCAGACGCTGCTTCATTCCCCCGCTGTAGCCGCTGATCGGACGATTGCGCGCTTCATTAATTCCGCACAGTTCCAGCAGTTCATCCGTGCGCTGCGCAATCGTATGCTTGTCCAATCCGTACAGTTTGCCAACCCAGTGCATCCACTCCACTGCTGTCATGTAGTTGTAAAAGGCAGGAATTTGCGGGCAGTAGCCTACTTCACTGGTAACTTTGTTGCGTTCGGTTACGACGTCGTAGCCGACCACTTTCACTTTTCCGGCTGTCGGTGCGGCCAGGCCAGTCAAAACGCGAATCGTCGTCGTTTTCCCCGCGCCATTTCCCCCGAGGAACCCGATGCAGCCGATATTGTCGATGGAAAAAGTAACGTTCTTGAGCGCTTTATGGTCCTTGTATTCCTTGGTGAGGCCGTCGCATTCGATTACTCGCAAAGAAGGTCAACCCTTTCTTCGTTTCTTGGGCTAGTCTTTTCGGCCGACAAAGAAATACACAATAGGCCCCAACGTATTGATAAAGATGATGCCGAGCGCCCACGGCCATTTTTTTCCGCCCGCCACTCTCCCTGCATCGCGGCGAACAAGATCAATCAGGGCGATCACCATCAGGAGCAATTGAATCCCAATCAGCGGAGCGAGGAGCTGCATATCTACTTCCATGGATAAAACCTCCAAATTTTATAGTTATTTAAAGTTTACCATTAATTTCATTTTTTTCCACCCAACATCCTGTATTGAGATGTCGGGTGGACTGTTTTTGTGTCAGTTCCGTGTATTTTGTGTCACACGCAATTGACCGGTTCTGGCAAAGTAATCGAGAACTTTCGCAAACACTTCTTCGTCGATTTCCGGGCACTCGATGTCAGCCTGGCGCAACAGACGAGTCGTTTTATTGCCGACGTAAACGACGCTGCCCCTGCTGCTGTGACCGTCCGAGAACAGATTGCCGAGCGGTGCGGCCGAGTTGGCGTCCATGCCTTTGTCCTTCGCGTCTTCCTGCACGGCTTCGATCCATTCGTCCATCGTGACTCGTTCCAGCTCAAAGCCTTTGTTCTCGATGGCTGCGATCAAGTCGTCGTAATCGGTTGCGTTCGGATTGAGCAGGTGGAAGTTGCTGTTCACGCTGTGCTCGGTCATGGAGAGGTGAACGATTCCTTTACTTGCAAAATCGACTGGCATCATGTCCAAATCGCCGCTCATGTCAGGAGCTTTGCCCAAATCGATGATTCCGGCGGCAATTCTCCACATCAGGTCGTCTTTTTGGCATGCCCCTGTTTCGCTGTCGCCCGTCATCCGGCCGCAACGGTAGATCGCTGTCGGAATACCGCGCTGGCGAGCCAGGTTGACGATGTGCTCGGCGACCCATTTGCTCTGCGTATAGCCGGAAGTGAGGATGCGGCTGTTCTCCGGCATGTCTTCCTCGCGAACCGCGACGGATTCCTCGCCTTCCTCCGAGGCAAAGGTGAAAATCGTCGAGACGAAGTGGACAGGCTTGGTCTTTTTGGCCGCAGCCAGGCGAATAATTTCCTCCGTGCCGATGACGTTTGCCTTTTTCAAGGCGGCGTACGGATAAACGAAGTTGACCAAGGCGCCGTTGTGGTAGATGACATCGACTGTTGCGGCCAGCGCGTCAAACTGCCCGGCAGACAGCCCGAGTCGCGGCTGAGCCAAATCGCCGATTACCGGAATGATTCTGTGTGCCTGAGCTTCATCCCACAGCTCGTACAGCTGCAACGTTTTGCGCAGGCGGGCCAGTCCTTCTTCTTCGCCAGAAGCGCGAACGAGGCAGTAAATGTCTGCATCTGTCATCTGCAACAGGTCGCGCAGCAGGAAGGCTCCGAGGAAGCCTGTAGCTCCTGTCAATAACGCCGCCTGGAACTGGCTCGGGTCGCCTTCGTACGGCTGTTCGGCCAAAATCGCCGGATCGAGCGCGACTTCATCCTGAAGACCTTTGGCGTCGATCTCCTGGGAAACGGACGTCAAACCGTGTTTGATAATTTCCTCGATCGTCTTGGCCATCCCCGCGATCGTCGGCGTCTCAAACAAGATGCGCAACGGCACTTCCAGTTGCAGCTCTTCGCGCACTTTAAAAATCAGTTGCGTAGCGAGCAGCGAGTGTCCGCCGATCTCAAAGAAATTGTCGTGCACGCCGATCGTTTCCATTTCCAGCACCGCAGCCCAATGCGCGTGCAGCATGATTTCCACTGGCGTTTGCGGCGCGACGTATTCGACTCCTGCTTCCGAGCGGTCGTATTCCGGCTTCGGCAGCGCTTTGCGGTCCAGTTTGCCGTTTGGCGTCTTCGGCAAGCTGTCCAAAATCATGTAATGCTGCGGAATCATGTACGCTGGCAGCTTGTCGGCCAAAAAGTGATTCAGATCGTGAATCTTGCTTGTGCAATCGGCCTCGAACACGATGTACGCAACCAGGCACTTGTCGCCTTCCCGATCTTCACGGGCGAGCAGCACGACCTCTTTGACGCCCGGGAAGCGGTTCAGCACGGACTCGATTTCGCCCAGCTCGATGCGGTAGCCGCGGATTTTCACCTGGTAATCGACGCGGCCGACAAACTGGAGATTTCCGTCCGGCAAGTAGCGCACGAGGTCGCCAGTCCGGTACATTCTCGCTCCCGGTTCGCGGAACGGATTTTGCACAAAACGTTCTGCGGTCAGATCGGGACGGTGCAAGTAGCCGCGCGCCAAGCCGGAACCGCTGAGGTACAATTCCCCCGGCACCCCTACTGGCACAGGCTTGCGGTGGCTGTCCAGCACGAAGACGTGCGTATTGAACTGCGGTCTGCCGATTAGCGGCTCGTTCGTCGCTCCTTTTGTCACGATCGCGTGTGTGGAGTAAACGGTATCCTCCGTCGGCCCGTACAGATTGAACACTTTTTCCACGTGCGGGAAGGCGTACAGCTCTTGTGCCAATCGGTTGGAAAGCGGCTCGCCGCACAAGTTGATGACACGCACCGAAGCCGGTATGCCCTTCATGCGGACAAGCTCTGTCGCGGCCGATGGCACTGTATTGACGAGCGTCACCTGATCGGCTGCTGGCAAGGCTGGCAGTTGCAAGGCATTTTCCGCCATGATCACTTTGCCGCCCATGGTCAAGGTGGCAAACATCTCGTACACAGACAAGTCGAAGCAGATCGATGTGGAGAACAGGACGCCGCTCATCTCCTCAGGCGTATAAGTGTCATGCGCCCAAGAGAGGAAGTAAATAACGCTGCGGTGTTCCAGTGCCACCCCTTTTGGATTGCCGGTAGAGCCTGATGTGTAAATGACGTAGATCAAATTGTCGGAGGTCGCAAGCTTGCCTGGATTTTCCTCGGACTCAACCGCTACCGTTGCCCAATCGCGATCCAGGCAAATCACTTTCGCCTGGTGCTCAGGCAGCGTCGGCAGCAGATGTTCTTGCGTAAGCAGAACCGGAATTTGCGAATGCCCGATGATGTAGGCAATCCGCTCTGCCGGATACGCCGGATCGATGGGCACATAAGCGCCGCCAGCCTTGAGGATCGCCAAAAGTCCGATCATCATTTCGACCGTCCGCTCTGCGCATATGCCGACGAGCACTTCCGGGCCAACTCCCTGCTTGCGCAAATAATGCGCCAGTTGGTTCGCCTGCCTGTTCAACTCGCCGTACGTTACGCGCTGCTCACCCACGATCAGGGCGATGCTGTCCGGTGCTTTGCTCACCATTTCCTCGATCATTTCATGGACGCATTTTTCCCGCGAATACGGTACTTCCGTGCGGTTCCATTCCGTAATCAGCAACTGCTCCTCTTCCTCGCGCATAAGCGGAAGCAACGTAATCGACTGATCCGGGTTCGCTACGATCTCTTCCATCAGCTTGTGGAAGTGCTCGACCATGCGAGTGATCGTGCTGCTGTCAAACAGAGCCTTGTTGTACTCTAGCGTGGCAAGCAGTCCGTCCGGTGTTTCCACCATCGTCACCGTCATGTCAAACTTCGAGGTGACAGCGCCCAGCTCAAGGTCAAAGCTGCTCAGTTGAATGTCGCCAGCAGGTTCAGCCTGTACCGGGATGTTTTGCAAAATAAACATCACCTGGAACAGCGGAGAGTAGCTCATGCTGCGCTCCAGTTGCAGCTCGTCCAGCAGTTTTTCAAACGGAACATCCTGGTGCGCATAAGCTTCCAGCGCGGTTTCGCGAACGCGCGCAAGCAGCTCGCGGAAGCTTGGGTGGCCCGACATGTCCGTGCGCAGGACGAGTGTATTGATGAAGTAGCCGATCAACTGCTCCGTCTCTTGCTTGTTGCGTCCGGCAATCGGCGTTCCGACGAGAATGTCGTCCTGGTTGGTGTAGCGGTACAGCAAAGTTTGGAACGCGGCAAAGAGCGTCATGAACAAGGTTGCCCCTTCTTTTCGGCTCAGGCTTTGCAATTGTTTCAAAAGCTCCGCTCCAAACTGGACGGACATTTTCTCCCCTTCATACGTCTGGACGGGCGGGCGCGGGCGGTCTGTCGGCAGTTGCAAAAGCGGCTCGCTGCCCTTCAATTTTTCTCGCCAGTAGCCGAGCTGTTCAGCGAGAACTTCTCCGCTCAGCCATTCCCGTTGCCAGACGGCGAAATCCGCGTACTGGATCGGCAATTCCCCAAGCGGTGACGCTTCTCCCTGACGAAAAGCCTTGTAGTTGGTCATAAGCTCACTCAGCAAAATTCCCATCGACCATCCGTCTGACGCAATGTGGTGCATGACGAACAGGAAAACGAAGTCGTTGGCATCGAGCTGAACCAGACTCGCCCGGAGCAGCAGCCCTTTGGTCAAGTCAAATGGCTGGACAATCGCCTGTTCTGCCAGGCGCTTGATTTCCGCTTCCCGTTCGGCAGGCTCCAGCGCACGCAGATCGATCCGGGTCATTGCCCAATCGCCATGCGGCTGAATGACCTGCACAGGTCGGCCGTCCCGAACTTCGAAGCTGGTTCGCAAGCTTTCGTGGCGCAAAATGATCGCGGAAAAGCTCGCTTCCCAAGCGGCCACGTCGAGCTCGCCCTGGATGCGCAGGAAAGACGGAATGTTGTTGATCGAGCTGTTTTGCGTAAATTGCTCCAGGAACCACAAGCGCTGCTGCGTAAAGGACAAAGGCAGCGGCTCCTTGCGGGATACTTTTCCAATCGGTGGCGCGAGCTTGCGGGATGACTGCTTCGTGAGCAGCTCCAGCTGTTCGCCAAGCCCGGCGACTGTCGGATGTTCAAACAACGTGCGCAGCTGCAATTCCACGCCAACGATTTCCCGCAGGCGAGAAACCGTCTGCGTCGCAAGCAAGGAGTGACCGCCCAGCTCGAAAAAGTTGTCGTCGATCCCGACTTTTTCCACGGCGAGCACTTCTGCGAAGACGTTGGCGATCATTTCTTCCAGCGGGTTGCGCGGAGCGACGTACGCAGCCGTGATTTGCCCCCAATCAGGAGCTGGCAACGCTTTGCGATCGACCTTTCCGTTCACGTTCAGCGGAATGGCCGGAAGCCACGTGTAGCTCGCCGGAACCATGTAGTCTGGCAGCTTTTCCTTGAGCCATTGCTTGATCTCGTCCACGGACAATTCTTGCTCGGCGGCGCTGGTCAAATAGGCAGCCAAACGCTTGTCACCCGGTCGCACTTCTCGCGCAAGCACGACTGCTTCACGGATCGCTGCGTGCTGTCTGAGCGCCTCTGCGATTTCGCCCAGCTCGATGCGATAGCCGCGAATTTTTACCTGATCGTCGAAACGGCCGAGGTAGTCGACGTTGCCATCCGGCAGGTAGCGCACGAGGTCGCCAGTCCGGTAAAGCCGTTCGCCCGGTTGTCCGAATGGATTGGCGACAAAACGCTCCGCTGTAAGCTCGGGGCGGTTCCAATATCCGCGCGCCAGGCACTCGCCGCCGATGTACAGCTCTCCCGGTACGCCGACAGGAACGGGCTTGCGGTTTTGATCCAGCACGTACAGCTTGGTGTTCGGGAACGGGCGGCCGATTGTCGGGGTATCGTCGTCAAGCGTCAACTGTTTGATCACGGTACCGACCGTCGCTTCGGTCGGGCCGTAGCAGTTGAAAAATTTTCGTCCTGTTGCATAACGGGCAACCAGTTCGCGGCTGCAAGCATCTCCCCCTACTTCCAGCACGGCGAGATCCGGGTATTCCGCCACAGGTAGCGAAGCCAGCAAGGAGGATGCCATCGATACTTTGCTGATGCGGCGCTCGCGCAACGTGCGGACGAGGTCCGGCCCTGGCAACAGCGACTCGCGATCTTCAATGACTAGCGTCCCGCCTGAAAGCAGCGCCTGCCAAATTTCCGAAACGGAGACGTCGAAGCTGAATGAGGTGAATTGCAGGACGCGACTGGATTCGTCCAATCCGAAATAGGCGATGTACGCCTGCACCATGTTCATCGCACTGCGATGCTCGACAGCTACCCCTTTTGGCAGCCCGGTCGTACCTGATGTGTAGATGACATAAGCGAGATTCGTGGACGCAACATCCGTCTGAATGTTGTCCACGTCTACATGCGCACGATCCGCGAACAGCTTCTCGCCCAGGCAAATGACCGGAGCTGCCGCTTGCGTGAACTTGTCCGCAAGTCCCGCTTGGGTCAGCACGACGACCGCTTGCGAGTCATCCAGCATGTAGGCGATCCGTTCTTCGGGATGCGCAGGATCAATCGGGACATAGGCAGCTCCCGCTTTCAGCACGCCGAGAATGCCGATGATCATTTCCATGGAGCGCTCCACGCAAATCGCTACAGTCGTGTCAGGCTTAACGCCTTGGGCAATCAGCAGATGAGCCAGCTGGTTTGCTCGCTCGTTCAGTCCGGCGTAGCTCAAGCTTTGCTCTTTGTATTCAAGCGCAATGTTTTCGGGCGTTTTCGCCGCTTGCTGTTCAAAGGCGTGATGGAGGCAAAGCTCGCGCGGATACTCTTTTTCCGTGCGGTTCCAGTCGATCAGTACCTGCTTGCGCTCGTCTTCATCCATCAACGCGACGTCATTCAGACGCAGCTCCGGCGATTTGCTCATATAGACCATCAGACGGGTCATCTGGTTCAACACGCGCTCGATCATGGCGTCATCGAAGCGATCCTGGTCATACTTCAACTTGAACGCCACTTGTTTGCCTGGCGCTGCGACCAACGTCAGCGGATAGTTCGTTTGCTCGACTGCCGCTACATCGTGAATTTCCAGAGAAACGCCGGATGTCGCAGATGCAGCCTCGTCTTCGCCTTTTTTGGCTGCTTGCACAGTCGGATAGTTCTCAAACACGAGAATCGATTCAAACAGCGCAGACCCGCGCGGCAGTTCACTCCAGCCCTGGATGTCGAACAGCGGCGTGTATTCGTACTCGCGAATTTCCAACTGTCGTCGCTGCAAGTCTTTCAGCCAGGCAAGCAAGGTCGCATCTGTCTGCAACGGAACCCGCACAGGCAGCGTATTGATGAACGAACCGACCATCGTCTCGACACCGGGAAGGTCAGCCGGACGCCCTGAACCTGTCGCCCCGAAAAGCACTTCCTCTTCCCCACTGTAGCTTCCCAAAATCCAGCCCCATGCCCCTTGCACGAGTGTATTGAGCGTCAGCTGATGCTCGCGCGTGAAGCTTTGCAAATGCTCGGTCGCTTCCTCTGACAAAAGGACGCTTTGCTCCTTGTACTGCTTCTGCTGCGAAGCGGCAACATTTTTGCCCATTCCCAAAGAAGTCGGCTCGTGGAAGCCTTTTAGCTGATCTGTCCAGAATGGCTTCGCTTTTTCCCTATCCTGGCGCTTCAGCCAGGCAATGTACTGGGAGAACGGCTGCGAAGGCACAAGCTTTCCTTCTCGCCCCTCGCTGATTGCAGCATAGTGGGCAAGCAGTTCGTTCAACACGATCGGAACGCTCCAACCGTCAAGCAAAACGTGATGGAAGCTCCAGACGAAGCGATACTCCTCGTCTTTGGTCTGGAAGACGACCCAGCGAGACAATGGCGCTTGCGCAATATCGAAGCTGCGTCTGCGGTCTTCTTCCAGAAAAGCTGCCAGCATCTCGTCCTGCACATCTGCTTGCAGGTGGCGCCAGTCTTCCTTGGTGAGCGTGACTTTTACGTCTTTTCGCACGACCTGGTGCGGCTCGCTCAGTCCTTCCCAAACGAAGTGCGTCCGCAAAATGGAGTGGCGATCCAGCACGTTTTGCCACGCTTTTTCCAGGACAGACACGTCCAGATTTTGGAACGTGACCGCAAATTGCACGACGTAATCGCCGCTGTCCTGGTTGTACAAGGAATGGAACAGCATCCCTTGCTGAAGCGGAGACAACGTGTACACATCCTCGATTTGCCGGTCGAAACCGATGTGTTTGTCGATCTGCTTTTGCTCCAGTACAGCCAACGGGAAGTCGGACGGGGAGTACCCTCCTGCTTCCGGCAGTGTGCAATGGGCGACAATCTCGCGCAAGGCAGCCATGAAGCTCTCCGCTACTGCCGCAATCGTACTCTCTCGCTGAAGCTTCTCGCTGTACCGCCAAGTCACGTGGAGCTGTTCCCCTGCTACTACGCTGTTTACGTCGAGCAGGTGATGCCTTTGCGCGCTCGGGCAAAGATTCGCTCCGCTGGACTCAGGTGCCGAGCCAAACAAGGAATCGCTGCCGACGATCTGATCAATTTTGCCCATGTAGTTGAACAATACGTCGGCTTGTATGCGGGATATGGCATCGACGATCTCCTGTTCCGCATGGAGGTAGCGGAGCACGCCGTAGCCAAGTCCTTTGTTCGGGATGGCGCGCAGTTCTTCTTTCGTTGTCAAAAGCGCCCGTCTCACCGAAAATGTCTCGTCCCATTGCAGGTGTACCGGATACATGCTGGTGAACCAGCCGACGGTGCGGGACAAATCCAGATGTTCCGCCAGCTCTTCGCGTCCGTGTCCTTCGACGTTGACGAACACCGAACGTTTGCCCGTCCACTGACCGAGCGCCTTGGCCAAAGCGGCCAGCAAGACGTCGTTGATCTGGGTACGGTACGCTTGCGGCACCTGCTGCAAAAGTGCTTTCGTCTCTTCGACGGTCAAGGAAAAATGAACGGACTTGACTGTCGCTTCCGTATTTTCCGCACTATCTGGCATGTCTGCGGGCAGTTCAGTCGAATGGACGGAGGACTTGGACAGCCAATAGCTTTTTTCATGCTTGAACGCTTCGGAATGCGCGTAGCGCTCCAGTTCTTGCGCCCACTCTTTGTAGGACGTAGTTTTCGCTGGCAGCTTCACCTCTTGACCTGCGGCGATTTGCTGGTAGGCATGCTGCAAGTCTTCGAGGATAATCCGCCACGACACGCCGTCTACAACCAGGTGATGGGCGACGATCAGGAGGCGGCCCGGCACCTCTTTTCCGAGATGGAAGTAGATGGTTTGCACGACTTGCCCGGCACGCAAACTCAGTTGCGTCTGTGTCTCGTTGGCAATCGCTTCGATGGCACTGGATTGTTCCTCTGGTGCCAGCTGGGACAAATCTTCCACGCGAAACGGAATCGTCTCGCTTGGCGCATCCATCGCTTGCAGCCAGCCGCTTTCGCTTTGTGTATAGCGCATGCGGAAAGCATCGTGCTGGAACATGAGCTGTCCGACCGCTTGTTTCAGCGCCGCAGGATCGATGCCAGCCTGAATGGAAAGCAGCACGGACTGGTTCCAATGATCGCGGTTTGCCAAAGGAAGCCGGAAGAACCACTTCTGGATCGGCAAAAGCGGCAGCTCGCCTGTGACGGCTCCTTGTTCCGCTTGCACCGCTGCTTTTTCCTCCACGATCTCCGCCAGTTCCGCGATCGTCTGGTATTCGAACAGCTGCTTCGGCGCAAGCGACAACCCTGCCTGATTCGCGCGGGACACGATCTGGATGCTGAGAATCGAGTCGCCGCCCAGCTCGAAGAAATTGTCGTGTATCCCGATTTGTTCGATCCCGAGCACGTCTTTCCAGATGGCCGCCAAGCGCCGTTCTTTTTCTGTCGAAGGCGAGACGAACTCTCCTTCCAGCTCCGGACGTTGGAAATCCGGCGCGGGCAAATTTTTACGGTCTACCTTGCCGTTTGGCGTGAGCGGCAAGTACGCCAGCTGGGTGAAAAATGCCGGAACCATGTAATCCGGCAATGTTTCCTTGAGCGCTTTGCGAATGTCGCCTGTCGCAAGCGCCGCCCCTTCCTCCAAAACGAGGTAGGCAGCCAGGCGCTTCGTTCCTTGCTTGTCGGTGCAAACGGTGACGACCGCTTCTTTTACCGCTGGCAAGGCAACAATTGCCGTCTCCACTTCTCCCAGCTCCACACGGAATCCGCGAATGCTCGTCTGATCGTCGGCACGACCGATGAACTCGATACTGCCGTCCGGCAAGGAGCGCACCAAATCCCCTGTGCGATAGAGACGTGCCCCTGCTTTCTCCGTGAATGGATGAGCGACAAAGCGCTCTTGCGTCAAATCGGGACGATTCAGGTAACCGCGCGCAAGGGAACTTCCGCCGATGTACAGTTCACCGGAAACGCCTACAGGAACAGGCTGCCTATGGGCATCGAGAATGTACACCTGAACGTTGTCGATCGGACGGCCAATCGTGGGAGCGGCCGTTTGCCCTGCTTCTTTCGGAACGATGCCCGCCGTCGCCACGACCGTATTTTCAGTAGGGCCGTATTGGTTTACGAGAGTGAACGGAATCTTCTCTGACGGGTAGTGATGCAGCTTATCTCCGCCTGTCAGCATGTAGCGAAGCGCAGTATCGCCCGGCCACTCCAAAGCGAGCATGCTCTCCGTCAGCGGCGTCGGCAAAAAGCTTACGGTAATGTTCGAAGCGACGAGCCAGTCACGCAGTTTTTCCGGGACAAGCCGGATTTCTTCCTCCGGCAAATACAAGGTGGCTCCTTTTGTTACATAAGGCCAAATTTCCCAGACGGATGCGTCAAAAGCTGTCCCGGCAATTTGCGATGCCCGGTCTGTCGCCGTGACGTCATACGCCCGCTGATGCCAGAAAATCAGATTCAAGAGAGCGGCGTGCTCGATCTCGACTCCTTTTGGCGTGCCTGTCGAACCGGATGTGTAGATGACGTAGGCCAGGTCGCTTGCGGCAGTTGTGTTGACCAGAGCTGCTGTAGGCTCTTGCGCAATCGTCTCCCAATCGGCGTCCAGGCAAATCAGCCGACTCGTGTCTGCGGGCAGTTTTTGCCTGAGTTTTGCTTGCGTAAGCACAATCGCCATGCTCGCATCGTGCATCATGAAGGCGAGACGCTCTTTCGGATACGCCGGGTCCATCGGGATGTAGGCAGCGCCCGCTTTCATGATCGCCAGCTGCCCGATGACCATCTCGACAGAACGCTCGACGCAAATGCCGACCAGACTGCCTCGACCCACGCCTTGCTTTTGCAAATAGTGCGCCAACTGGTTCGCTTTGGCTTCCAGTTGTCCGTACGTCAGGAGTTGATCACGCGTGACGACAGCAGGCTGGTCTGGCATATCGCGGGCCACTTGTGCCACCAGCTCATGGACAAGCTGCTCCGTGGAGTAGGCCACAGCCGTATCGTTCCATTCCAGAACCAGTTGCTGCTCCTCCACTTCGCTCATCAGCGGCAAAGCAGTGATCGCTTGGTTCGCGTTGGCAGCAACGGCTTTCAGCAACGAGCTAAAGTGCCCGATCATCCGCTCCACCGTATTTCGCTCAAACAGCGCCGTGTTGTACTCGAACGTCGCCGCCAAACCGTTTGCCGCTTCTGCCATCGTCAAGGTGAGATCGAACTTGGTCGTCTCCACCTGCTGGCTGCCTTCCAGCGGCAAAATGCGGATTCCATCCAGCGCGTCTGCCTGAACCGGAATGTTTTGCAGGACAAACATCACCTGGAACAGCGGCGAGTAGCTCAGGCTGCGCTCCACGTTCAACTCGTCGACCAGCTTTTCAAAAGGCAAGTCTTGATGGGCATACGCGCCCAAAGCCGTCTCCCGCACGCGGGCAAGCACTTCTTTGAAGCTCGGCTCGCCTGACAAGTCGGTTCGCATGACGAGTGTGTTGATGAAAAAGCCGATCAATCCTTCTGTCTCCTGGCGACTGCGGCCCGCTTCCGGCGTGCCGACGAGAATGTCGTCCTGGCCTGTATAGCGGTACAGGAACACTTGGAAGGCTGCGAGCAGCGTCATGAACAGCGTCGTTCCTTCCCTTTTGCTCAAGGCAAGGAGATTCGCTCTCAGCTCGTCATCGAACAGCAACGAGATGCTGCTGCCTGCATAAGACTGCACAGCGGGACGAGGACGATCTGTCGGCAAGGCAAGCAGCGGTTCTGCTCCCCCAAGCTTCGCCCGCCAGTACGACAGTTGCTCGTCCAAAACATCGCTTGTGAGCCATTCGCGCTGCCAGTAAGCATAATCGGCGTATTGAATCGGCAATTCAGCCAGTTGCGGAGCTTCCGCCTTGGCAAACGCCTGATAGCAATGGAACAATTCACGGATCAAAATGCCTGCCGACCAGCCATCGGCGATGATGTGATGCACATTTAACAGGAAGATGAAATCACGCTCGTCTGTCTGGATGATCGTCGCGCGCATGAGCGGGCCTGTGACGAGGTCAAACGGTCTGTTCGCCTCCTCTTTCGCCAAGCGCAGTCCTGCTTCATTGCGCATTTCCTCCGACCGTTCGCGCAGATCGATCCGTTCCAGCTTCCAGTCGATCTCGGGGTGAATCACCGACACGGCTTCTCCGTTATGGTCCGTGAACGTCGTGCGCAAGCTTTCGTGACGCTGGATGATCGTCTGCAAGCTTTGCTCCAGAGCGTCCATATCCAGCTCCCCTTGCAAGCGTACGGCTGTCGGGATGTTGTAGAGCGCACTGTTTGGCATCAACCGATCAAAGAACCACAAGCGCTGTTGGGCAAAAGAAAGCGGCAAATGCCGATCGCGGGAAACGGGAACGAGCGGGATGCGCGACAGCCCAGATTTGTCTTCGCCAGCAGCCGCGATCCATTCGCTCAGCTTGTTCACTGTCGAGCATTCAAACAGCACACGCAGCGGCAAATCGACGCCAAACGCTTCTTTCAGACGGGAAACGGTTTGCGTAGCCAACAGCGAATGCCCGCCAAGCTCGAAAAAGTCGTCGAAGCTGCCGACCCGCTCTACCGAAAGCACTTGCGACCAGATGTTGGCTACCATTTCCTCTGTAGGCGTGCGCGGCGCCACATACTCCCGCTTCGTGGAAAGCTGGCCCCAATCCGGGACGGGCAGCGCGCGACGATCTACTTTTCCGTTGACGGTGAGCGGAATGGCATCGAGCCAAACAACACCAGCCGGAACCATGTATTCAGGCAGCGTCTCTTTCAGAAAAAGCGCGATCTCCTCTGCGGGCGGCTGTGCTTTTCCCGCTGCCACCAGATAGGCGGCCAGACGCTTGTCTCCCGCTTTTTCTTCGCGGGCGATGACGACAGCCTCCTGTACGGCAGGGTGCTGCCGGATTGCATTTTCAATCTCGCCCAATTCGATGCGGTAGCCGCGAATTTTCACTTGATGGTCGATGCGACCCAAAAATTCGAGATTGCCGTCTTGCCGATAGCGAACGAGATCGCCTGTCCGGTAAAGCCGCTCGCCTGCCGTGCCAAAAGGATGCGGGATAAAGCTCTCGGCTGTAAGCTCGGGGCGGTTCCAGTAGCCGCGAGCCAAGCCTTTGCCTCCGATGTACAGCTCCCCTGGCACGCCGACGGGAACGGGATTGAGGTTGGCATCCAACACGTACACGGTTGCGTTGGCAATCGGGCGGCCAATCGGCGGGTTGTTCATCCCGGCCTGGCAGAGCATCATCGTGGAGCAAACGGTTGCTTCTGTCGGCCCGTAGCAATTGAAAAACTGACGGCCTGGCGCATAGCGTGCCACAAGCTCGCGGCTCGGCGCTTCTCCGCCGACAATCAAGGTGTGCAGGTCAGGCAGATCAGCATCAGGCAAAGCCGCCAGAACGGAAGACACCATGGAGACGGTTGTAATGCGTTGCTCTTGCAAAACCTGAATTAGTTCAGGGCCTGGCAAAAGCGACTCCCGATCCTCGATGACAAGTGTCGCACCCGCGAGCAGAGCCATTACAACTTCGGAAACTGACACGTCAAAGCTGAACGAGGTGAATTGCAAAACGCGGCTGGTCGGCTGAATGTCAAAAGCGTCGATCAGCGCATAAGCCAAATTGATCGCGCTGTGGTGCTCGATCATGACCCCTTTTGGCAATCCGGTAGAGCCGGACGTGTAGATCACGTAAGCAAGGTTTTGCTCCGTCACCTCGGAAGACGCGTTGTCAACAGGTTCATCCGCCAAAAGATCGCTGTCGAGGCAAATCACGTGTGCGGCTGTCACTGGCAAAATCTCCAGCAGCGACTGCTGGGTCAGCAATGCGCTCGCTTGTGAGTCGGCAACCATATAGGCGATGCGTTCCTGCGGATGGGCCGGGTCAATCGGCACGTAGGCGGCTCCCGCTTTCATGACCCCGAGTATTCCGATAATCATTTCCGGGGAACGTTCCAGGCAAATGCCGACGAGCGTATCCGGTTTGACCCCTTTGCGGATAAGCCGATGCGCCAGTTGGTTTGCCCGCTCGTTCAGCTGCGCGTAGGTCAGCTCTCTGTTTTTATAGGCGACCGCTACTGCATCGGGCGTCTTTTCTGCTTGCTGTTCAAAAGCTTGGTGAATGCAAAGCCCGCTCGGGTAATCCTCTGCCGTCTGGTTCCACTCGACCAAAACTTGTTGCCGCTCGCTCTCGCTGATCAGGGACAGATCGCCAATCCGCTGCTTCGCGTTTTTGGCAATCGAGCTCAAGAGCGAATGAAGCTGGTCGACTACCCGCTCAATCGCCGCAAGCTCAAACTGGCTTTCATCGAATTTGACTTTGATGTCGATCGTTTTGCCTGAAGCTGCAACCAGCGTAAACGGATAGTTGGTCTGCTCCTCGGAATAGACGTCCACAATCGAGATGGCGCTTTCCCCGCCTCCCGATTTTCCGACAGGCATGTTTTCAAAAACGAGAATGCTTTCGAACAAAGACTGGCCGCGCGGGACGTCGCTCCACCCCTGGATTTCCACAAGCGGGGTGTATTCATATTGGCGAAAATCCGCTTGCTGCTGTTGCAGCGTTTTGAGCCAGTTGATGACGCTTTCCTCCGCGTTGACTTGCACGCGGACTGGCAATGTATTGATAAACAAGCCGATCATCGTCTCGACTCCGGGCAAGTCAGCCGGGCGTCCCGAAACGGTGGCTCCAAATACGATGTCATCCTGGCCGCTGTAGCGATTCAACAACAGCGCCCACGCGCCTTGCACGATCGTATTGACCGTCAGGCGGTGCTGGCGAGCCAATGTTTGCAGCGCTTTGGAAGTTTGCTCGCTGACGGTCAAATCCAGCTCCCGATACTGTTTTTGATCGAGGTACGGATTTTTGTAGGCTCGTCCGAACGAAAGCGGCGTGGCTTCGGTAAAACCTTGCATATACGTGCGCCAAAACGCTTCCGCCTGCTGCAAATCCTGCTTTTTCAGCCAGACAATGTAATCGCGGTAAGCTCTGACCGGAGGGAGGCTCAGCGGCTGCCCTTTGCTGAGCATCTCGTACGCCGCAAACACTTCCCCGAAAACAAGCGGCATACTCCATCCGTCGATCAATACATGGTGCAATGTCCACAAAAAATGAACCGTTTCGCTGTTCAAATGAAACACATTCAGCCGCATCAACGGCGCTTGCTCGATATCGAAACCGCGTTTGCGGTCTTCTTTGGCAAAATGGTGCAGAAACGCTTCTTGTTCAGAGGAAGAAAGATGAATAAGATCGTGTTCGACCAGGGAAATTTTCAGATCCTTCAAGACGACCTGGACGTATTCTTTTACTTTTCCGCCAACGAATCTGGTGCGAAAAATCGCGTGCCTGTCAACGAGGCACTGCCACGCTTGTTCAAACAGCGGAATATTCAGAGGACCTTGCAGCTTCAACCCCATCTGTACGATGTAGGCTCCGGACTCCGGCTCCAGCAAACTGTGAAAAATGAGGCCCTGCTGCAAAGGAGTAACGGGATAATACGTTTCAATGTTATTCATCTTCTCCTGCTCACTCCCATAAAAATTTGCCAAAGGAGGCGCCGGCGTTTGACGCCTCCTGGCAGGTTGTATGCCTTACTTGTCTTGGATGAGATCAAGCAAGTCGGCAATCTCTTCGTCATCCCAGCCAAATTCGGACAAGTTGCTCGCAGCCGATTGGGCTGGTGCGGCGGCTTTGTCTGTCTTTGCGTGTGCAAGCAATTGGCGCAAGGCAGTGATGTAGTAATCTGCCAGCGCTTCGATCGTTTCCTTGCGGTAAATTTCTTTGCTGAAGGCGACGCTCACCACCAGTTGACCACCGACGACCGAGCACCCGAAATCGAGCAGGTGTTGACGATCCGAGTTGCGGTTGAAGTTGTCGCCTCTCGCTTCGCTGGCAAAGCCGAACAACGAGTCCGTGTCACGAACCGCCTGATCCAGCTGGCCGAGGTAGTTGAAGCTGATCTGCGCTTTGGGCAAAGACTTGAACTTCTCCGCCGTTTCCTTGTTCAAGTAACGGAGGATGCCGTAGCCGATTCCTTTGTGCGGAATGCTGCGCAACTGTTCTTTCGTCGTTTGCAGCGCTTCTGTAAGCGAGCTTGTTCCCCGCGTATCCAGCAAAATCGTGTACATGCTCGTGAACCAGCCGACTGTCCGGGACAGATCGACATCGTCAAAAATGTCTTCGCGTCCGTGCCCTTCCAGATGCACCAAAGTGGTCTGATTGCCCGTCCAGACGAAGACCGCTTCTGCCAAGGCAGTCAGCAAGACGTCGTTGATCTGGGTTTGGTAGACGGCTGGCAGCTCTTGCAACAGCACTTTCGTCTCTTCCTGCGTCAAGGCGACGGAAACGGTTCTGGCTGCGAGCTCGCGGTTTTGACCGTGCTCGTAATCTTTTGGCAGAGCAGCCACCTCTGTATCGAGACGGCTCAGCCAGTAGTCGGCCTCTTCCGTGAGACTGTCGGACGCGGCGTACTCGACCAGTTTTTCCGCCCAATATTTGTAGGAGCTTGTCTTCGGCGGCAGTTGTACCTGCTTGCCTTGCAAAAGCTGGTTGCACGCCTTGTTCAAGTCTTCCGTGATGATTCGCCATGACACCCCGTCGACTGCCAGGTGGTGAATGACGATCAGCAAACGGCCTTCCTGCCCTGCGCCCATGTCGAAGTAAACGGCGCGGAGCAACGGGCCATCTGCCAGGTGCAAGCTTGCCTGCGCTTCCCCGGACAGCTTCTCGATCTGCTCCACTTGCTGGTTCGCTGGCAAATCTCCCAGCTCCACCACATAAAACGGAATGATATCGGTCCACTCAGCGCCCGCCTGCTTCCACGCTCCATTTTGATGGTAGAAACGGAGACGCAAGGCATCATGGTGACCGAGCAAGTGATAAAAGGCTTGTTTCAAAATCTCCGGATCGATCGGCTGAACGGTGAGCAGGACGGATTGGTTCCAATGGTTGCGATCCGCCAGTTTTTGCTCGAAGAACCAGTGCTGAATCGGCAGGAGTGGCACTTCGCCTGTGACAAGACCTTGTTCCGCGCAAATGTGGACCGAATCTCCCACAGCATGCGACAGCTCGGCAATCGTCTGATTTTCGAATAAAAGCTTGGGCGACAGGCGGATGCCGGACTGCCCTGCTCTGGCCACAATCTGAATGCTCAGGATCGAATCGCCGCCGAGTTCAAAGAAGTTGTCGTGAATCCCGACTTCCTCGACTCCGAGCACTTCCTTCCATATTTGCGCCAAAACTTTTTCGACGAACGTCTCTGGAGCTACATATTCGCCATCAGCAGCTGTGTACTCCGGCACAGGCAAGGCCCGGCGGTCTACTTTGCCGTTTGGCGTGAGCGGCAGAGCTTTCAGCGTGACAAAGGCCGCTGGCACCATGTATTCCGGCAGTTTCTCCTTGAGGTAGCCGCGCAAATCGTCAGCTTGTTCCGCATCGTCTTCTGCGACCACGACATAGGCGGCCAGTCGTTTCACGCCCGGCATATCTTCGCGGGCAAGAACGATCGCCTCTTTGACCGCTGGGTGCTGATACAGCACACTCTCAATCTCGCCCAACTCGACGCGGAAACCGCGGATGCTCACCTGGTCGTCGGAGCGGCCGATAAATTCGATCTGGCCGTCTGGCAAATAGCGCACGAGATCCCCCGTCCGGTACATTTTCGCCCCGCGATTCGCTGTGAACGGATTGTCGACGAAGCGTTCCTGCGTCAAATCAGGACGCTTGTAGTAACCGCGAGCCAAGCTGCTGCCGGCAATGTACAACTCGCCTGTCACACCAATCGGCACTGGCTGGCGCTGTTCGTCCAAAATGTACACTTGCACGTTGTCAATCGGTCGGCCGATCGAAGGCGGAGTGACCTGACCAGCTTGAACCGCGACGATGCCTGCTGTGGCGACGACCGCATTTTCCGTAGGGCCGTACTGGTTGACCAGCGTAAACGGCACATGCTCCGCCGGGTAATGATGCAGCTTGTCGCCGCCTGTCAGCACGTAACGCAAGGCAGCATGGGACGGCCAGTCAACAGACAGCATGCTCTCTGCCAATGGCGTCGGCAGGAAGCTGATCGTGATTCCTTCGGCAACGAGCCAGTCGCGCAGTTTTTCCGGGATGAGACGAATCTCTTCCTGCGGCAAGTACAGCGTGGCTCCTGCCGTCATGTACGGCCAAATTTCCCAGACAGCGGCGTCAAAAGCTGTTCCCGCGATTTGCGATGCCCGATCATCTGGCGTGATGGTGTAGGCATGTTGGTGCCAATAAATGAGGTTCAACAGAGCGCGGTGCTCGATCTCTACCCCTTTTGGCGTTCCCGTTGAGCCGGACGTGTAGATCACGTAGGCGAGCTGGTCGGTTGTCACTGCCAATTCCGGCGCTTGCGTGCTCTCTTCGGCAATGACCTCCCAGTCCGCATCGAGGCAAATGAACGCGGCATCGCCCGCAGGCAATGTTTCCAGCAAGCGTTCTTGCGTCAGCACAAACGGCATGCCTGTGTCTGCCATCATGAAAGCCAGACGCTCTTGCGGATAGGCTGGGTCCATCGGCACAAACGCGCCGCCCGCCTTGAGAATGCCCAGTTGTCCGACGATCATCTCGCTGGAGCGTTCGACGCAAATCCCGACGAGCGTCTCTGGTGTAATCCCTTGCTGTTGCAGGTAGTTCGCCAGCTGGTTCGCTTTTGCATCCAGTTGTGCGTACGTGAGCGAGCCTTCGGCGGAGACGACCGCCAGTTGCTCCGGCATTTTTTCGGCCATAGCGGCAACCAGCTCGTGCACGGTTTGCTCGTACGTGTAAGCGGCAGCCGTGTTGTTCCAAGCGGATACAAGCTGCTCGCGCTCATCTGTCGCAAGCAGCGGCAACGCCTGAATCGAGCTGTCCGGTCGGGCGACGATGCCCTCCAGCAGCTGATGGAAATGATTGACCATGCGCACGATCGTGCTGTGGTCGAACAAATCGGTGTTGTAGTCAAACGTAGCGACCAAGCCGTTTTGCGTTTCCGCCATCGTCAGGCTGATGTCGTACTTGGACATGACGGCTTCGTTCTTGCTTTCAAACGGTACGATCTCGATGCCCTCAAATTCACGGGTCAGCATCTGGAAGTTTTGCAGGGCGAACATGACTTGGAAAAGCGGCGAGTAGCTCAGGCTGCGCTCCAGCTCCAGTTCGTCTATTAACTTTTCAAAGGGCAGGTCTTGATGGGTGTAGGCTTCCAGCGCCGTATCGCGTACTCTCGCCAGCAGTTCGCGGAAAGTAGGTGCGCCGGACATGTCCGTTCTCATCGCCAAGGTGTTGATGAAAAAGCCGATCATCGACTCGGTTTCCTGTTTGTTGCGTCCGGCGACCGGACTGCCGACGATGATGTCGTCTTGACCGCTGTAGCGATAGAGCAAAGTCTGGAACGCCGCAAGCAACGTCATGAACAGCGTCGCGCCTTCTTGGCGGCTTAAAGCGTGCAGCTTTTCTGTCAACGCCAGCGGGAACGCCGTCGTGTACAAGGCTCCGTGATGCGTTTGCACAGCCGGGCGCGGACGATCTGTCGGCAAAGCCAGCATCGGCTCGGCGGCACCGAGTTTTTCTCTCCAGTAAGCCAGCTGCTGTTCGAGCACCTCGCCTTGCAGCCAATCGCGCTGCCACGCGGCAAAATCGGCGTATTGCAGCGGCATTTCGGCGAGCTGCGGCGTATCTCCCTTGGAGAGCGCTTCGTAAATCGTCGCAAGCTCTCCCATGAAAATGCTCATCGACCAACCGTCAGAGACGATATGGTGCATGTTGAGCAGGAAGACGAAATCTTCTTCGCCCGTCTGAATCAGCGTAGCTCGCAGCAACGGCCCTGTACGCAAGTTGAACGGCTGGCTGGCCTCTGCCTTTTCCAGACGCTGTACCGCAGCTTCGCGCTCTTCGTCCGGCAAATCGCGCAGGTCGATTTCAACGAGACGCCATTCCATCATCTCGTGAATGACTTGCACCGCTTCTCCGCCGATGTCGGTGAAAGTCGTGCGCAAGCTTTCGTGCCGCTCGATGATCGTTTGCAGACTGCGCTCCCATGCCCGGATGTTGAGCTGCCCTTGAATCCGTACGGCAGACGGGATGTTGTACAAGGCGCTGTCCGGCATCAGGCGATCCAGGAACCACAGCCTTTGCTGGGCGAAAGACAGCGGCAACTGTTTGTCCCGCGGTACAGGAACGAGCGGAATGCTGGTGACGCCTGATTGCTCCTCTAGCAGCCCGGCAAGCTTTTCGCTCATTCCGGCCACATCTGGATGTTCGAACAGCGTGCGCAGCGGGACATTGACGCCAAATGCTTCTTTTAAACGGGAGACGGCTTGCGTAGCCAAAAGCGAGTGTCCGCCCAGTTCAAAGAAATCATCGTAAACGCCGACGCGCTCTACAGAAAGCACTTGTGCCCAAATGTTCGCCACGATTTCTTCGATCGGCTTGCGCGGCGCCACGTACGCTTTGCCTGTCTCGGCATGTCCGTAGTCAGGAGCTGGAAGGGCGCGGCGATCCACTTTTCCGTTGACCGTGAGCGGAATTTTTTCCAGCCAGACGTAGCCTGCTGGCACCATGTATTCCGGCAAGGTCGACTTCAAGTAGCGGACAAGCTCTGCTTCATCCGGCTGCTGCCCGGTCGCGGCGACCAGATAAGCCGCCAGACGTTTGTCTCCCGCTCCCTCCTGCCGTGCGATCACGACGACATTTTGCACCGCTGGATGCTGTCTGAGCGCATTTTCGATTTCCCCCAGCTCGATGCGATAGCCGCGGATTTTCACCTGGTCGTCGATCCGGCCGAGAAATTCCAGCTCGCCGTTTTCCAAGTAACGCACCAGGTCGCCCGTCCGGTACAGTCGCTCGTCTGCTTGGCCGAACGGGTCCGCGATAAAGCGCTCTGCTGTAAGCTCGGGACGGTTCCAGTAACCTCTCGCTACCCCTTTTCCGCCGATGTACAGCTCACCTGGCACGCCGATTGGCACAGGTTGCAGATGAGCGTCCAGCACGTAGACCGTCGTATTGGCGATCGGGCGGCCGATTGGCGGATTTTTGCCGTCGTCCTGGCAATGCTTGAGCGTAGCCGTGACGGTTGTTTCGGTCGGTCCGTAGCAGTTGATGAATTGACGGCCTGTTGCGTAGCGGGCGACAAGCTCCCGGCTTGGCGCTTCCCCGCCGACAATGATCGTCCGCAAGTCTGGCAAATCTGCTTCTGGCAAGGCAGCCAGCACAGAGGAAACCATCGCGAAGGTCGTAATTCGTTGCTCCTGGAGCACCCGGATCAGCTCTGGCCCCGGCAAAAGCGACTCGCGATCCTCGATCACGAGTGTCGCTCCGGCGAGCAGGCTCATGACGATCTCCGAGACCGACACGTCGAAGCTGAACGAGATGAATTGCAGGACGCGGCTGGTCGCATCGATCTGGAAATGGCGGATCAAGTCATAGGCCAAATTGATCACGCTACGATGCTCGATCATTACGCCTTTTGGCAATCCGGTCGAGCCGGACGTATAGATCACGTAAGCGAGATTGTGCTCGCCGACGCTCGTTTCCGCGTTTGTGACAGGCTCGTTCGCCAATTCGTCGCTGTCCAGGCAAATGACCTGACGGGACGAAGCTGGCAGTCTGTCTGTAAGTGAAGCCTGCGTCAACAAAACGCTCGCCTGCGAATCCTCGATCATGTAGGCAATCCGTTCTTGCGGGTGCGCCGGGTCGAGCGGAACGTAAGCTGCCCCTGCTTTCATCACGCCGAGGAAAGCGACGATCATTTCCGGAGAACGCTCGACGCAAATGCCTACCAGCTCATCCGGTTTTACCCCTTCAGCAAGCAATCGGTGGGCCAACTGGTTTGCCCGCTCGTTCAACTCGGCATAGGTCAGTTCCACGTCCTTGTAGACGAGAGCAACGGCATCCGGCGTCTTTTCCACTTGCTGTTCAAACGCCTGATGGACGCATAGCTGCTGCGGGTAGGCCACGCTCGTCTCGTTCCAGTCGACCAAAACTTGCTGGCGCTCGCGCTCACTGATCATCGACACGTCCTGGAGACGTTGTTCCGGCTTTGCTGTCATGTCCTGAAGCAACTGAGACATCTGCTGCAACACGCGCTCGATTTGCTCAGGCGCAAAGCGGTTTTGCTCGTACTTGATTTTTACAATCAACTCTTCGCCCGGGCCGCAGACGACCGTAAGCGGATAGTTCGTCTGCTCGATCGTCTCCACGTCAGACAAGCGCAGCTGGTGCTGTTCGTCTTTCACCGACTCCCCGATCGGGTAATTTTCAAAAATGAAAATGCTTTCGAACAAGGCGGTGTTGCGCGTCATTTCACTCCAGCCCTGGATGTCGACCAATGGCGTGTACTCATACTGGCGAAGCTCCACTTGCTGCTCCTGCATGCCGCGCAGCCATTCCCGAACGGATTGGTTCGCATCCAAAGCAACGCGAATCGGCAAAGTGTTGATGAAAAGTCCCACCATGCTCTCTACGCCAGGCAGATCGGCGGGACGCCCGGACCCTGTCGCACCGAAGACGACGTCATCCGTTCCGCCGTAGCGGCCAAGCATCAGCGCCCACGCCCCTTGCACCAACGTATTCAGCGTCAACTGGTGCGTACGGACAAAAGCTTGCAAGCGGGCGGTCGCGTCTTTCGCCAGACGAATTTCTTGCTCCTCGTACCCTTTTGGCAAATCAGCCCGGCCGCCAGTGCTGTTGCCCATCGCCAGTGGAGTTGGCTCGTAAAAGCCTGCAAGCTGCTCACGCCAAAATTGTTCGGCGGCTTGCAAGTCTTGCCGCTGTACCCACTCTACGTAATGAGCGAACGGTTGAACAAAGCTGTGCGCGACTTCTTTTCCTTCTGCCAGAGACAAATAAGCGCTAAACCAGTCTTTCAGCACAATCGGGATGCTCCAGCCATCGAGCAAGACGTGGTGGAAGCTCCATGTGAAGCGATACGCACTCTCGCTCAACCGGAACAGCGTCCAGCGCATGAGTGGTGCCACAGCGATCTCGAAGCTGCGTCGGCGGTCAGCCGCCAAGTATTCGCTCAGCTCCGCTTTTTGCTGGTCAGGCGTCAGATGGCGCAGGTCGATTTTTTCCACGCACGCCTTCACTTGCTTGCGGACGACTTGATGCGGTTCCGTCAAGCCTTCCCATATAAACGAGGTGCGCAAAATCGAATGGCGATCCACGACTTTTTGCCACGCCTGCTCAAACGCTTCGACATCCAGTCCTTCCACCGTCATCGCCAGTTGAACGACGTAGTCTCCTCCCTCCTGCTCGTACAGAGAGTGGAACAACATGCCGCCTTGCAACGGACTTAGCGGATAGACGTTTTCGATCGAGCGATTTTGTCCCAAATACTTGTCGAGCGCGCGCTGATCCATCCGTGCAAGCGGGAAGTCAGATGGCGTATAGCCGCCTGCCGCTTCGGACTGGCCGTGCGCAATGATTTCACGCAGCGCTTCCAAATAGTTGTGGGCAAGCTGCTGGATCGTGGCTTCCTCGTGAATGTTTTCGCTGTACATCCACGTGACGTGGAGCTGCTCCCCTGCAATCACGCTGTTTACGTCGAGCAGGTGCTGGCGAATCGCCTGCTGCCCCACATTGGCGCCTCTCGCTTCTTGCGCCATCCCGAATTTCGACTCGGGTACAACTGCCTGATCAAACTGTCCGAGGTAGTTGAAGCTGATTTCTGCCTGCGCCTTTTCTGCCAGACGTTTTTGCAGTTCCGCATCCTCGCTCAAATAACGCAAAATGCCGTAACCGACGCCTTTGTTCGGAATGCTGCGCAACTGTTCCTTGACCGCTTTCAGCGTGTCTCCCCACGGCTTCGTCGGGTCGACCGAAAGCTGTACCGGGTACAGGCTCGTAAACCAGCCAACCGTCCGGGACAAGTCTGCGCCCTCGATCAACTCCTCGCGCCCATGCCCTTCCAGATGAATCGCGACTGTCTGCTCGCCTGTCCAGCGATGGAGCGCTTTGGTCAAAGCGGCAAGCAACACGTCATTGATTTGCAGACGATATGGCGAGAGCGTATCTTGCAGCAAGGCGCGAGTCTCTTCCGCGTTCAAGGAAAGCATGACTTGTTTAACGGTCGCTTCCGTGTTTTCGCTTGGCTCGAAGATGCGGTCAATCGGCAGCGGTTTTACCTCGTCCATTTGTTCCAGCCAAAATGCTTTTTCCTGACGAAGCGCTTCGGACGTCGCGTACAATCGCAATTGCTCGGCCCACGTCTTGAACGAGGTCGTCTTCGCCGCAAGCTGCACCGCTTGTCCTTTTGCCAATTGCTCGTAAGCGGTTTGCAAGTCTTCGAGCAAAATGCGCCAAGATACACCGTCTACCACAAGATGGTGAGCGACGATCAACAGACGGCCCGGCTGTTCGGCCCCTAGCTGGAAGTAAACCGCTTGGACAACAGGCCCCTCAGTCAGATCGAGGCTCGCTTGCACTTCGCTGGCTATTTCCTCCAGTCGCATCTCTTGCTCCGCCGTCGTCGGGAAGGCGGAAAGGTCGACGCTGCGGAAAGGAATTGTCTCGGGAAGTCCTTCAATCCGCTGTGTCCAGCCTTGCTCTGTCCGGCTATAGCGCATGCGCAATGCGTCATGATGAGCGAGCAGGCACTCGATGGTGCGCTCCAAAACAGCCAAATCCACAGGCTGCTGCACCGTCAAAAGCAAGGATTGATTCCAATGGTGCACAGACGGCTGTTCGGAGGCGAAGAACCACGTTTGAATCGGCGTGAGCGGCACGTCACCTGTCACGATGCCCTGTTCATTCGGCAGTTTTGTTGCTTCGCTTTCGTCCGTCACTGTAGCGACGCTTGCCAATTCCGCAATCGTCTGGTTTGCCAAAAGCTGTTTCGGCGTCAGGCGAATCCCCGCCTGGTTGGCCCGGGACACGATCTGGATGCTCAGAATCGAGTCGCCACCCAGTTCGAAAAAGTTATCGTGTATCCCAACATCCGCTAATCCAAGAACATTTTTCCATATATGCGCAAGCTTGATCTCCAGCTCGGTTGCCGGAGCTACATAAGTGCCGTCCGCCTCGCTATTGAACAGATCAGGCGCTGGCAATGCGCGGCGATCCACTTTGCCGTTCGGAGTCAGCGGCAGGTCAGCCATGAAGACAAAAGCCGCTGGCACCATGTACTCAGGCAACAGTTCCTTCAAGTAGCTGCGGAAGTCGCCTGCTTGAACGGCTTGTCCTTCCTGCCCTTCTCGCTGCACGATATAGGCGACAAGCCGCTTCATCCCCGGCATGTCTTCGCGAACGAGGACAATCGTTTCTTTGACCGCCGGGTGGCTGTACAGAGCCGTTTCGATTTCACCGAGTTCGACGCGGAAGCCGCGAATGCTCACCTGGTCGTCAGCGCGCCCGATGAACTCGATGTTTCCATCCGGCAAGTAGCGGACAAGGTCCCCGGTCTTGTACATGCGCGCGCCCGCTTTTTGCCCATACGGATTCGCGATGAAGCGTTCTCTGGTCAAGTCAGGGCGATGCAAATAACCGCGCGCCAGGCTGTCTCCGGCGATGTACAGCTCTCCCGCTACGCCAATCGGCACGGGTTGCAGCTTTTCATCGAGCACGTACACCTGCACATTGTCGATCGGACGGCCGATTGATGGCGCGGATACTTGGCCAGCTGCTGCCGGAACGATGCCTGCCGTGGCGACGACGGCGTTTTCCGTCGGCCCGTATTGGTTCGCCAAAACAAACGGCAGCGTTGCCGGCGGGTAGTCGTGCAGCTTGTCTCCTCCTGTCAGCATGTAGCGCAGCTTGGCATCGCTCGGCCACTCCAAGGTCAGCAACCGTTCCGCCAATGGCGTCGGCAAAAAGCTGATGGTGATGCCTGATGCGACGAGCCAATCTCGCAGCTGCTCCGGCACGAGACGGATTTCTTCGGACGGGAGGTACAGCGTCGCTCCCTTTGTCAAATACGGCCAGATTTCCCAGACAGAAGCGTCAAAAGCTGTCCCGGCAATTTGCGTCGCCCGGTCTTCTGCGCCCACCTCGTACGCGCGCTGGTGCCAAGAGACGAGATTTAACAAGGCAGCATGCTCGATCTCTACCCCTTTTGGCGTTCCGGTCGAACCAGACGTGTAAATGACGTAGGCCAAATTGTCGCGGTTTGTAGCGATCACCGGAGCCACGTCGCTCTCTTCTGCAATGAGACTCCAATCGCGATCCAGGCAAAGGAACGTCGCTCTCGCCTCTGGCAATTGCGCAAGCAGATGCTCCTGGGTCAATACGACTGGCATCTCGGCATCTTGCATCATGAACGCGAGCCGCTCTTGCGGATACGCCGGGTCCATCGGGACATAGGCACCGCCCGCCTTGAGTATCCCCAGCTGGGCGACGAGCATGTCGATGGAGCGATCCAGGCAAACTCCGACAAGCGTTTCGGAGATAATTCCCTGCTTGTGCAAGTAATTCGCTACTTGATTCGCTTTGGCATCCAGCTCGGCATAGGTGATCTGTCCTTCGTCCGAGACGACTGCCAGCTGATTCGGCAGCTGCTGCGCGATTCGGGCAACCTGCTCATGCACGCACGTATCGCGTTCTGACGGCACGCTCGTATCGTTCCATTGGAAAAGCACTTGCTTACGCTCCTGGTCGCTGACAAGCGGAATGGCAGTGATCGGTTGCAGCGGATTGACCGACACAGCTGCAAGCAGGTTGGCGTAATGGCCCGCCATGCGCTCAATCGTCGCCGGATCAAACAGATCGGTATTGTATTCAAAGGTCGCCATCAGCCCTGCAGGCAATTCGACCGTGGTCAAGGTGATGTCAAACTTCGCGCTGACTCCCTCTTGACCGATGTGGAACGGCTCAAGACGAATGTGCGACAGCGCTTGGGCGTCCATCGGGATGTTTTGCAAAACGAACATCACCTGGAACAGCGGCGAGTAGCTGAGGCTTCGTTCCAGCTCCAGTTCATCGACCAGCTTTTCAAACGGCAGGTCTTGATGGGCATACGCTTCCAGCGCCGTCTCGCGCACTTTTCCGAGCAAATCGCGGAAGGTCGGTTCACCGGACAGGTCCGTGCGCATCGCCAGTGTATTAATGAAGAAGCCGATCAGCGACTCGGTTTCCTGTCTGTTGCGTCCCGCGACCGGACTGCCGACGACGATGTCGCTTTGGCCGCTGTAGCGATAAAGCAAGGTCTGGAAGGCAGCGAGCAAGGTCATGAACAAAGTCGAGCCTTCTTCCCGGCTGAGTGTTTTCAAAGCCGCAAGCCGCTCTGCCGGAAGCGTGATCGTATGCATGGCTCCCTTGTGGCTTTGCACGGCCGGACGCGGACGGTCTGTCGGCAGGGCAAGCAGCGGTTCTGCGCCACCGACTTTTGCTTTCCAATACGCAAGCTGCTGCTCCAGCACGTCGCCTTGCAGCCAATCGCGCTGCCATGCGGCATAGTCAGCGTATTGCAGCGGCAGTTCGGCAAGCTGTGGCGTTTCTCCGGCAGACAATGCTTCGTATATGGTCACAAGCTCTTCCATGAATACGTTCATCGACCAGCCATCCGCAACGATATGGTGCAGGTTGAGCAAAAAGACGTACTCCTGCTGAGCCATGACGAGCAAGCTCGCCCGCAGCAACGGGCCGCGCTCCAGGTCAAACGGTCGCTTGGCATCTTCTATCGCGAGCTGCAATGCCTTCGCTTCGCGCTCAGCTTCGGCCCATTCGCGCAAATCCACTCGGCCCAGGCTCCACTCGATTGCCGGGTGAATGATTTGCACCGCTTCCCCGTCTCGATCCGAAAAAGTCGTCCGCAAGCTCTCGTGACGCTGGATCAGCAGCTTGAGACTGCGTTCCCACGCCTCGACATCCAGTTCCCCGTGCAGACGGGCAGCGGACGGGATGTTGTACAGGAAGCTGTTCGGGATCAGCCTGTCCAGGAACCACAACCGTTGTTGCGCAAACGAAAGCGGTACATGCTGGTCGCGCGGCACTGGCACGATTGGCTGGCTGCGAAGAGCGGTTTCCCCTTGCAAAAGGGACGCAATCTGTGTACTGATCGCCGCCGTCGTCGGGTGATCGAACAGCATGCGCAGCGGCAATTCTACGCCAAATGCTTGTCGCAAGCGGGAAATCGCTTGTGTCGCCAGGAGCGAATGTCCGCCCCGCTCAAAGAAATCGTCATGCACGCCGATTTTCTCGACGGAAAGCAGCTGCGCCCATATATTCGCTACCATTTCCTCCGTCGGCGTCCGCGGCGCGACATACTCTTGACGTGTCGCCAAAATCCCCCAATCCGGTGCGGGCAATGCTCTGCGGTCGACTTTTCCGTTCACCGTGAGCGGAATCGCGTCCATAAAGACAAAGCCTGCCGGGATCATGTAGTCGGGCAATGTCTCTTTCAAATAACGGGCAAGCTCCTCTGCCGCTGGTTGTGCTTCGCCCGCTGCCACCATATACGCAGCCAGACGCTGCTCCCACGCGATGACAACCGCTTCCTGAATCGCCGGGTGCTGGCTGAGCGCACTTTCGATTTCGCCCAGCTCGATACGGTACCCGCGAATTTTCACTTGGGTATCGATGCGTCCGAGGAACTCAAGGTTGCCGTCTGGCAAATAGCGAACGAGGTCGCCCGTGCGATACAGACGCTCTCCTTTTGCTCCGAACGGATGCGCGATAAAGCGCTCTGCGGTAAGCTCCGGGCGGTTCCAGTAGCCGCGCGCCAGTCCTTTTCCACCGATGTACAGCTCGCCGGGCACCCCTACAGGTACAGGCTTTTGATTCGCATCCAGCACGTACAAGGTCGCGTTGGCGAGCGGACGACCGATCGGCGCGCTCTTCATCCCCGCGTTGCAAAGCATCATCGTGGAGCAAACCGTTGCCTCTGTCGGCCCGTAGCAGTTGAAAAACTGACGACGATCCGCATAGCGGGCGACAAGCTCGCGGCTCGGTGCTTCTCCGCCCACGATCAGCGTCTGCAAATCAGGCAGATCGGCGGCGGGCAGTGCCGCCAGAACCGAAGACACCATCGAGACTGTCGTGATGCGCTTTTGTTGCAAAACCGAGATTAATTCCGGGCCAGGCAAAAGCACTTCGCGATCCTCGATCACCAAGGCCGCACCTGCGAGCAACGCCATGACGATCTCGGACACAGACACGTCAAAACTGAACGACGTAAACTGCAAGACGCGGCTGGATGGCTGAATCCGGAACGCCTCGATCAAGGCATGAGCCAGATTCACCACGCTGTGATGCTCCACCATGACCCCTTTTGGCAATCCGGTTGAACCAGATGTGTACATGACATAAGCCAGATTTTGCTCCGTTACCTCGCTTGCCGGATTGGCAACAGGCTCATTTGCCAGCGAATCACCGTCCAGGCAAATCACGCGAGCCTGCGTTTTTGGCAAAAGCTCAGCCAAAGATTGCTGCGTCAGCAAAATGCTCGCCTGCGAATCTTCGACCATGTAGGCGATGCGCTCTTGCGGCAAAGCCGGGTCGATTGGCACGTAGGCAGCTCCTGCTTTCATCACCCCGAAAATTCCGATGATCATTTCCGGGGAGCGTTCGACGCAGATGCCGACCAAGGTGTCCGGCTTCACTTCTTGCGCGAGCAGCCGATGCGCCAGTTGGTTTGCCCGCTGGTTCAGATCGGCGTACGTCAGCTCCACGTCTTTGTAGATGAGCGCCACGGCATCCGGCGTCTTTTCCACTTGCTGTTCAAAGGCTTGCTGCACGCAAAGCCCGGTCGGATAGTCCACCTTCGTCTCGTTCCACTCGATCAAAACCTGCTTTTGTTCACTCTGACTAATCATGTTCACGTCAGCCAACAGCTGATCCGGGTTGGCGGTCATCGATTGGAGCAAAAGCGTCATTTGCTCCAGCACGCGTTCGATGCGTCCACCGTCAAATCGGCTTTGGTCGAACTTGATTTTCACGAGAAACTCGGCGCCAGGGCCGCAAACAACCGTAAGCGGGTAGTTCGTCTGCTCGACCGAGTCCACATCCGCGATCTGGAAGCTGTGATCGACTTCTTTGACCGACTCGTCAATCGGGTAGTTCTCGAAGATGAAAATGCTCTCGAACAGCGGAGCGTTGCGGGCCATTTCACTCCAGCCGTGGATGTCGACCAGCGGCGTGTATTCGTACTGGCGCAGCTCCACTTGCAGCTCTTGCAGTTCGCGCAGCCACTCCCGGACTTTTTTGCCGGGGTCCAGCGTCACGCGAATCGGTAACGTATTGATGAACAGCCCCACCATGTTTTCTACGCCAGGCAAATCGGCAGGACGACCTGATCCGGTTGCTCCGAATACGACATCTGCTTCTTTGCTGTACGTGCCGAGGATCATCGCCCAGGCACTTTGCACCAATGTGTTCAGCGTCACCTGATGCTGGCGGGCAAAAGCTTGCAGCTCTCGCGTCCGCTCTGCGGAGAAGCGGATGCTGCGCTCATCGTAGCTTTTCGTCTCCCCGACAGGTTGCACAGTCTGCCCGAAGTTCACTTGCGTCGGTGCGTAGATCCCTTTCAGATGGTTGCGCCAGAAGCGTTCAGCCGCTTGCAAGTCCTGGCGCTGAATCCACGCGACATACTGGGAAAACGGATGGACAGCGCCGAACTGAATGTCTTTTCCGTCAGCCAGAGCCATATAGGCAGCGAACCAGTCTTTCATGACCAGCGGCACGCTCCAGCCGTCAAGCAAGACGTGGTGGAAGCTCCAAATAAACCGATAGGCCGTATCGCTGATGCGAAGCAACGTCCAGCGCATGAGCGGCGGTTCTGTGATCGCGAAGCTGCGCTTGCGATCCTCCTCCAAAAAGGCGTCCCACTCCGCTTTCTGCTGATCGGCGGGCACATGCCGCCAATCTTGTTCATCCACGACAACCTGGACGTGCTTGCGAACGATCTGATGCGGTGTGGACACCCCGTCCCAAATAAACGATGTACGCAAAATGGAGTGGCGATCCACGACTTTTTGCCACGCTTGCTGGAAAACGTCGACCTCGACATGGTGCATCGTCATGGAAAACTGAACCACGTAGTCTCCGCCCGCATGTTCGTACAAGGAATGGAAAAGCATTCCTTCCTGCAATGGCGTCAGCGGATAGACGTTCTCGATAGAGCGATCCCGGCCCACGTAGTTGTCGATAGCGCGCTGATCCAGTCGCGCTAACGGGAAATCGGATGGGGTGTAGCCCCCTGCCTCTTCTGATCGGCAATGTTCCATAATCTCGCGCAAAGACTCCATGTAATCACGGGCAAGCGCTTCGATTGTTTCTTGGTTATGGATGTTCGCGTTGTACATCCAGGTGATATGCAATTGCTCCCCGGAAATGGCGCTGTTTACATCAATCAAATGAGCGCGAATCGCGTCTGCGGCGATATTCGCCCCTCGCGACTCCTCGGCCATGGCAAACTTCGCGCCAGCCGATACTACCTGGTCAAACTGCCCGAGGTAGTTGAAGCTGATCTCCGGCTTCGTATAGGCTTGCAACTGCTCTTTCCACTCGTCATCATTGCTGAGGTATTGCAGGATGCCGTAGCCGATGCCTTTTTGCGGAATGTGGCGCAGCTGCTCCTTGACTGCTTTCAGCACATGCCCCCATGGCTTCGACTGGTCAAAGTCAAGCTGTACCGGATACATGCTCGTGAACCAGCCAACCGTCCGGGACAAATCCGCGCCTTCGATGATTTCCTCGCGTCCGTGCCCTTCCAGATGGACATGCAACGTCTTTTGCCCTGTCCAACGCTGCATCGCTTTCGCCAAAGCGGCCAGCAATACATCGTTGATTTGCAGGCGGTAAGCGGTAAGCGTCTCATGCAGCAAGGCGCGCGTCTCGTCTGCCCGAAGCGAAAGCGTCACTTGCTTCGCAGCCGCTTCTGTATTCTCGTTCGGCTCGTACGGATGATCGACCGGAAGCGGGCTTCCGCCGCTGCTTTGTTGCAGCCAGTACGCTTTTTCCTGCTCTAGCGCATCCGAGTCGGCATAGTCAGCCAATTTTTCCGCCCACATTTTGAACGAAGTCGTTTTCGCCGGGAACGACACGTCTGCATGGTTCGCCAATTGCTCGTAGGCATGCTGCAAATCTTCGAGCAAAATGCGCCACGAGACGCCGTCGACGACCAGGTGGTGAACGACGAGCAGCAATCGGCCCGCTTTCTGTTCACCCAGATTGAAATACACGGCTTGAACGACATTGCCTTCCGCAATATTCAGGCTCGCTTGCACCTCGCTGGCGATTTCCTCCAGGCGGGCTGCCTGCTCTTGTTCTTGTGTCGAAAGGTCGGACAAATCCACGCAACGGAACGGGGTGTGGTCGCCAAGTCCGTTCATTTGCTGCGTCCACGCGCCATCCACGAAAGAAAAGCTCATGCGCAACGCATCGTGGTGGGACAGCAAGCTTGCGATGGCACGCTCCAGCACGGATACGTCAACCGGTTGCTGAACGGTCAGCAGCAAAGATTGATTCCAATGGTGCAACGACGGTTGGTCGGCTGCAAAAAACCACTTCTGAATCGGGGTAAGCGGCACATTTCCCGTCACGATGCCCTGTTCGTTTTCCCATTTCGTATGGGGCAACTGGCTGGAATCCGCCACGACGCGCAGCAATTCGGCAATCGTCTGGTTTTCGAACAGTTGCTTTGGCGTGAGCCGAATCCCGAGCTGGTTGGCCCGGGCCACGATCTGGATGCTGAGAATCGAATCGCCGCCCAGTTCAAAAAAGTTGTCGTGGATGCCCACATCAGCGACACCCAGCACCGTTTTCCATATATCCGCAAGCTTCACTTCCAGCTCCGTTGCAGGAGCGACATAACCGCTGGCGGCCTCGCTGCGCGCATACTCGGGAGTCGGCAGCGCCCGGCGATCCACTTTTCCGTTCGGAGTCAACGGGAAGCTGTCCATCTGCACGAAAGCGGACGGGATCATGTACTCAGGCAGCTTATCTTTCAAATACGAACGCATCTCGACAGGCTCGACGGTTTGGCCGCCTGCAAAAACGAGGTAAGCGGCAAGCCGTTTGTCGCCAGGGGCATCCTCGCGCACCATGAGAAACGCTTCTTGCACAGCCGGATGGCGAAGCAGTGCCGTCTCGATCTCGCCCAATTCGATGCGGAAACCGCGGATTTTCACCTGGTTGTCGATCCGCCCGATAAACTCGATCGCGCCGTCTGGCAAATAACGCACCAGATCGCCCGTCCGGTACAGACGCGAAGCTTTTTGCGGGTCGAACGGATTGTCGACGAACCGCTCTGCGGTCAGTTCCGGGTTGTTCAAGTAACCGCTGGCAAGCCCATCGCCGCCTATATACAATTCGCCAGCCACGCCCAGCGGAACGGGCTGTCTGTTTTTGTCCAAGACGTACACGGTTGTGTTGCTGATCGGTCGGCCAATCGGGAAGGAAGTAATCTCTTCCGCCAGCTCTGTGACAGGATAGCAGCACGTAAAAGTCGTGTTTTCCGTCGGGCCGTAGCCGTTGATCACCGTCACTCCGTCCAGCGCCAGCACTTTGCGCACGTGCGGAACAGAGACGACATCGCCGCCGACGAGCAGTTGGCGCACCCCGCGCAAATAGTCTGCGTTATGGTCGACCATGATCGAGAACAAACCTGCCGTCAGCCAAAGCGTCGTTACTTTGTGCTGCACAATCGCTTCGCCCAGTTCATCGAGGGATGGCAAATCCGGCGGCATCAGCACCAGCTTGGCTCCGTTCAACAATGCGCCCCAGATTTCAAAAGTAGCCGCGTCAAACGAAACCGTAGACGCTTGCAGGAATACATCCTCTTCGGTGATCGTGACGTAGTTTGTGTTTTTGACCAGGCGGACGATGCCGCGATGAGCGACGAGAACCCCTTTTGGCGTGCCTGTCGAACCGGACGTGTAAATGACGTAGGCGAGACTGTCTTTTGTCGCATCCACGGCAGGCGCAAGCGGACTTTCCGCTGTCCACTTTTTCGCATCGCGGTCGAGATAGACCGTGCGGCGCTTGCGTCCTTTCCATTGCTTGCCTAAATGTTTTTGCGTCAGCAAAATCGATACGTTGGCATCTGCCAGCATGAAGGCGAGGCGCTCTTCGGGATAAGCCGGATCAAGCGGCACATACGCTCCGCCTGCTTTCAAAATCGCAAGCAGACCGACGAGCATGTCCAGCGAACGGTCGACGCACAGCCCGACGAGAGTGCCTGCTTCCACGCCTTGCTTTTGCAAGTAGTTGGCGAGCTGATTCGCTTTTGTATCCAGTTCGGCGTAGGTCAATTGCTGGTCACCCGCAACTGCGGCGATGCGCTCCGGGTACCGGGCTGCCGTTTCCGCAAACAGTTGGTGCGCCGTTTTGTCACGCGGATAGTCGGTGGCTGTCTCGTTTTGCTCCACCACCAGCCTATTCCATTCGCTCTCGCCGAGGAGGGCAAGCTGATCGAGCGACGCTTCCGGTTGCGTGACGATCGACGCCAACAAATGTTGCAAATGCTCAGCCATTCGCTCAATCGTCGTGCGGTCGAACAAGTCCGTGCTGTACTCAAATGCAGCGACGAGGGTGTCTTCCTTCTCTCGCATCGTCAAAGTCAGGTCGAACTTGGAAGTCGTCAGATGGCTCTCGGTATCCACTGGCGCAACGTGAAGACCTGCTGTCTCGACGTCCTCCAGCGGGAAGTTTTGCAGAACGAACATGACCTGGAACAGCTGCGAGTAGCTGAGGCTGCGCTCCAGTTGCAGTTCATCGACCAGCTTTTCAAACGGCACATCTTGATGCGCATAAGCTGCCAGCGCTGTTTCGCGTACTCGTGCCAGCAATTCGGTAAAGGGCAAATCTCCTGACAAGCTCGTGCGCAAAGCAAGCGTGTTGACGAAGAAGCCGATCAATTTCTCGGTTTCCTGACGATTGCGTCCAGCTACCGGACTGCCCACGACGATGTCTTCCTGACCGCTGTAGCGATACAGCAACGTTTGGAAAGCGGCGAGCAATGTCATGAACAAGGTCGTGTTGGCTTCCTTGCTGAGCTTTTTCAATTTAGCGAGCAAATCGTGCGAAAAGCTCGTCGTGTAAGTCGCCCCTTCGTAGCTTTGCAAGGCAGGACGCGGTCGGTCTGTCGGCAAAGCGAGCAGCGGTTCCGCCCCGCCGAGCTTCTCTTTCCAGTAGGCGACTTGCTGCTCCAATACTTCGCCCTCCAGCCACTCGCGCTGCCAGGCGGCAAAATCGGCATACTGAATCGGCATTGGCGCGAGCTGCGGCACTTCGCCTTTGCTGTACGCTTCGTAATGGGCAAACAACTCGCGCAGGAAGACACCCACTGACCAGCCGTCAGAAACAATGTGATGCATGTTGATCAAAAAGACGTGCGCTTGCTCCTCTGTCCGGATCATCGTCGCGCGCATCAACGGACCTTGGCGCAGATCGAACGGCCGGGCGGCATCGTCAGCAGCCAGACGCGCGCTTGCTTGCTGCTTTTCCTCGCTGGAACGGTCGCGCAAGTCCACGGTATCCAGTTTCCAGTCCAGCTGCGGATGAATCACCTGTACGGCTTGTCCGTCTATGTCAGTGAACGTCGTACGCAAGCTTTCGTGACGGGCGATAATCGCTTGCAAGCTTTTCTCCCATGCTGCGACGTCGAGTTCCCCCTGCAAACGCAGCGCAAACGGAATGTTGTACATCGGGTTGTCCGGCATCAACTGATCGAAGAACCACAAGCGTTGCTGGGCAAAAGACAGCGGCAAAGCGCCATCTCTTGGCACAGGCTGAATCTGAGTCGAGCTGCCATCCGTGCCCGGCCCTCCCAGCTGAAGAGCGGCCGTTTGTTCACTCCACGCGTCAATCGTCGGGTGCTCAAAAATCGAGCGCACAGACTGCTCGACTCCAAACACTTCGCGCAGCCGGGAAATGACCCGTGTCGCCAAAAGGGAGTGACCGCCAAGCTCGAAAAAGTTATCGTGAATCCCCACTTTTTCGACTCCAAGCACCTGCGACCATATGCTTGCGATCAGCTCTTCCGCCTGATTGCGCGGCTCTGTGTATGCTTTTGTCTCTGAACGGTTCCCCCACTCCGGCTCCGGCAAGCGCCTGCGGTCGATCTTGCCGTTTGCTGTCAGCGGCATCGCGTCTAGGAACACATAAGCAGAAGGCACCATGTATTCAGGCAGTTTCGTTTTGAGCCATGCCTGCAAATCGGCAACTTCTGGCGCATCGTCTTTGGCAACCGTCACATACGCTGTCAAATGCTTCTCGCCACGGTCGTTTTCCCGCGCCATCACGACCGTTTCACTCACTTCCGGGTGCAAGGCAAGCGCTGCTTCCACTTCCCCCAATTCGATGCGGAAACCGCGGATTTTCACCTGGTTGTCGATCCGCCCGATAAATTCAATCGTGCCGTTCGGCAAGTAGCGCACCAGATCGCCCGTCCGGTACAGACGCGATCCTTTTTGCGGATCGAACGGATTCTCCACGAACCGCTCTGCGGTCAGCTCCGCATTGTTCAAGTAACCAAGAGCAAGGCCGTCTCCCCCTATGTATAACTCGCCTGCTGCTCCATACGGGACAGGCTGCTTGTGTTTGTCCAATACGTATACGGTCGTATTGCTGATCGGTCGGCCAATCGGGAAGGAAGTAATATCTTCAGACAACTCCGTGACAGGATAGCAGCACGTAAAAGTCGTATTCTCCGTCGGGCCGTAGCCGTTGATTACCGTCACTCCGCCCAGCGCCAGCACTTTGCGCACGTGCGGAACAGAGACGACATCGCCGCCGACGAGCAGTTGGCGCACCCCGCGCAAATAGTCCGCGTTATGGTCGACCATGATCGAGAACAAGCCTGCCGTCAGCCAAAGCGTCGTTACTTTGTGCTGCACAATCGCCTCTCCGAGTTCATCGAGGGATGGCAAATCCGGCGGCATCAGCACCAGCTTGGCTCCGTTCAACAATGCGCCCCAGATTTCAAAAGTAGCCGCGTCAAACGAAACCGTAGACGCTTGCAGGAATACGTCCGCTTCGCTAATCGTGACGTAGTTCGTGTTTTTGACCAGGCGAACGACGCCGCGATGCACGGCGAGAACCCCTTTTGGCGTACCTGTCGAGCCGGACGTGTAAATGACGTAGGCGAGACTGTCTTTTGTCGTATCCACATCAGGCGCAAGCGGGCTTTCCTCTGCCCACTTTTTCGCGTCGCGGTCGAGATAGACCGTGCGGCGCTTGCGTCCTTTCCATTGCTTGCCTAGATGCTTTTGCGTCAGCAAAATAGAAATTTTCGCATCTGCCAGCATGAAAGCAAGGCGCTCTTCGGGATAAGCCGGATCGATCGGCACATACGCTCCGCCTGCTTTCAAAATCGCAAGCAGACCGATGAGCATATCCAGCGAACGGTCGACGCACAGCCCGACGAGAGTGCCTGCTTCCACGCCTTGCTTTTGCAAGTAGTTGGCAAGCTGATTCGCTCTCGCTTCCAGCTCGGCATAGGTCAATTGCTGATCACCCGCAACTGCGGCAATGCGCTCCGGGTGCCGGGCTGCCGTTTCCGCAAACAACTGGTGCACCGTTTTGTCGCTCGGATAGTTGGTTGCCGTGTCGTTCAGCCCGACAAGCAGATGCTGTCTTTCTTCGGGACGGAGCAATGACAGCGCAGACAGGGACCGCTCCGGATTGTCGACGATAGCTTCCAAAATAAGCGCCAGCTGGTCGAGTGTTCGTTCGATCGCCGCTTGTTCAAAACGGTCTGTCGCATACATCATTTTGATGCTGAACGGATCACCCGGAATCCCGACAACCGTAAGCGGATTATCCACCTCCTGGAAGTGCTGCACAGCGGAGATGGTAAAGCCGACTTCTTTCTCGTCCTCTTCGCCAAGCGGATAGTTCTCGAATACGAAAATGCTCTCGAACAGCGGTGTCCCGCGCGGAACGTCCGTCCAGCCTTGAATGTCGACCAACGACGTGTATTCATACTGGCGCACTTTGGATTGCTGTTCCTGCAAAGCTTTGAACCAGTCAGCCAATGATTGCTCCGGTTCGATCTTCGCTTTCATCGGCAACGTGTTGATAAACATCCCGACCATTTGCTCGACGCCAGGCAGGTCGCTCGGACGGCCGGAGCCGGTTACTCCGTACACGACGTTTTCCTCGCCGCTCAACCGGCTGAGCAAAATCGCCCATGCCCCTTGCACGATCGTGTTGACCGTGACTTTATTCGTTCGCGCCAGTTTGGCAAGCGCTTTGGTCACTTGCCCAGTCAGAGCGCGGGTCGCTTCCCCGATCTGCTTTTCCAGTCCCTCATGGCCCGCGGTGCGCTTGGCGTGCGTTTCGAACGGAATCGGCGTAGGATTTTCCATCGGCCCCAAAAACTCGCGCCAAAACTGCTCGGACGCCGTCTTGTCCTGACGGCGGAGCCAGGAGACGTAGTCTTTGAATGGCCTTGCCTGCGGCAGTCGCAAGTCTTTGCCTTGGCGGTACGCTTCATAAAAATCGAGAACTTCCTGAAACACGATCGGGCTGCTCCAACCGTCCAGCAGCAGGTGGTGGAAGCTCCAGATCAGTCGGTGTACGGCTTCGCCCAGCTTGATGATCGTCACGCGCATGAGCGGGGCTTCGCTCAAGTCGAAGCCCGCCGCTTTTTCATTTTGCAAAAACGCCGCCAGCATGCTCTCCTGCTCGTCACTTCCGTATGACGACCAGTCTTTTTGCCGGATAGAAAAAGGAACGCTTTCGAAGACCGCCTGCAGCGGCTTCTCCGTCTCTTCCCAGATGAATCCGGTACGCAAGATCGAGTGGCGCTGAATCACTTTCTTCCACGCTTTTTCAAAGGGAACGATGTCAAGCTCGCCTGTAAGAATCGCCGTAGTTTGAATCATGTAAGCCGATCCTTCCGAGTACAGCGAGTGGAACAGCATGCCTTCTTGCAGTGGGGTTAGCGTATATAGATCAGTGAGATCCCCCATGGAGTTCATTCCCCTTTCTATTTTTTAACCTTGCGAGCACCTTGTTCAAAGCGCTCTGACTCAAGTCTGCATCCTCGAAGTCTTCCGCTCTGTAGCTTTGTTTCTCCGCCTGGATCAATGATTGCAAAGCGTCCGTGTAGTGACGGGCAAATGTTTCGATATGCGATTCGCTGTACAGTCTTCCGTTGTAGAGGAAGCTGAGACCGAGCTTGCCTTCGGTGACGGCCCCCACGACATCGATCAGGTGAGTCCGTCTGTTGTCCGGGCCGCTGTTTGCGCCCCGCTCGCCTTCTGCGTATGCCAGAAGCGCTTTCGCATCTGCCGCCTGGTGGAATTGTCCCAAATAGTTGAAGCTGAGCGGTGCTTGCGGAATCGCCTTTAGCTTTTCGACCAGTTCAGGGTCTTGCGCCATGTAGCGCAGCAGGCCGTAGCCGAGACCTTTGTGCGGAATTTGTTGCAGCTTTTCTTTGACTCGCGCAAGCGCATCCTCGGAAGACGTGTTTGGCTCCAGTTGAATCAGGAGCGGGTACATCGACGTAAACCAGCCGACGGTGCGGGAAAGGTCGACGTCCTCGAACAACTCTTCGCGACCGTGTCCTTCGAGATTGACCAAAAGCGCGGACTCGCCCGTCCATTTGCCGTATGCCAACGCCAGCGCCGTCAACAAAATATCGTTGATTTGCACGCGGTAGCGGGATGGAACTTTTTGCAGAAGGGCGTCCGTCTCTTCTTCTTCCAGGTGGATCGTCCACATCCGGCCGTTTGCTTCTGTGTTTTCCGCCCAGTCATGCACGGGCAGTGGGTGACCCGACAGTTCGTCTGCCGCCTTGAGCCAGTAATCCTGATCAACCAGCATCCGCTCAGAGGACGCGTATTTATGCAATTTTTCTGCCCATGCCTTGTAAGAGGTCGTTTTCGGCGGCAGTTGAATCTTGTTGCCTTTTTCCGCTTGCCCGTACGCTGTTTGCAAGTCTTCGATCAGGATGCGCCACGAGACACCGTCGACTGCCAGGTGATGAATGACCATCAAAAGACGGCCTGGTCGGTCGTACCCGAGATCGAAGTAGACGACTTTCAGCAGCGGCCCGTTCTGCAAATCCAGGCTTGCTTGGGCCTGCTGTGCGAGCTTTTCGATCTTCCGCGCCTGCTGGGCTGGCGGACTCATGGACAAATCCTCCACTTGCAGCGGCACTTCCGAATCGACGTCGGCATACGTCTGCTTCCACTGTCCGTCTGCGAAGGTGTAGCGCAAGCGGAGCGCGTCGTGATGAGCAAGCAGTTGGGCAACGGCTTGGCTCAAACACTCTTCCTCCAACGGCTCGTTCACTTGCAGCAGCATGGATTGGTTCCAATGGTGCGGCGTCGGTTGCTTTTGCTCGAAAAACCATGTCTGGATCGGCAAAAGCGGCACCTCGCCCGTCACGTTCCCTTGTTCTGCGTCCACCTTTGTACTTTGGCCTGCAACTTTTGCCAGCTCGGCAATGGTTTGCTGATCGAACAATTGCTTGGGAGTCAAATGGATGCCGGCCTTGTTCGCGCGGGCGACGATTTGAATGCTGAGAATCGAGTCTCCTCCAAGCTCAAAAAAGTTATCGTGAATGCCGATGCGGTCCATGCGCAGTACAGCGCACCAAATGTCTGCCAGCGTTTGTTCGACATGGCTTGTAGCCGCTGCAAATGCGTCCTCTTCCCGGCTGCGTTCCAAAACAGGGGCTGGCAGCGCTTTGCGGTCCACTTTTCCGTTCGGAGTAAGCGGCAAAGCATCCAGCATGACAAAGGCGGCAGGCACCATGTAGTCCGGCACGTGTGCTTTGAAGTGCTGGCGCAGCTCGGCTGTCCCAAGCTCTTGCTCGGCGTCCTTGACTGCGTAGGCGACGAGCTGCTTCATGCCCGCCTCATTTTCGTGGACGATCACCACCGAAGCCGTAATCGCCGGGTGTTTGGCCAAGACCGCTTCCACTTCGCTCAACTCGATGCGGAACCCGCGAATTTTTACCTGGTTGTCAAGCCGCCCGATGAACTCGATCAGACCGTCCGGCAGGTAGCGCACCAGGTCGCCTGTGCGATAAAGACGTGCCGCCTGATCAGTTGCAAACGGATTGGGCACAAACCGCTCTGCCGTCAAATCTGGGCGGTTCAAGTAGCCTTCCGCCAGACCGTCGCCGCCGATGTACAGCTCGCCAGTCACGCCAATCGGAACGGGCTGCATGTGACGATCGAGCACGTATGCCGTCGTGTTTTTGATCGGACGGCCGATCGGGAAAGTGTGGGCCGATTCGGGCATGACCGTGACCGGATTGCAGCAGGTGAATGTCGTGTTTTCGGTCGGGCCGTATCCGTTGATCACCGTCAGCCCTGCGATTTCCAGCGCTTTTTTCACATGCGGAACGGATACGATATCTCCGCCGACGAGCAGTTGGCGAACCCCGGACAAATATTCCTTGTGATGGTCGACCATCAGCGTGAACAGCCCGGCTGTCAGCCAAAGTGTCGTCACGTGGTGCGACTGGATCGCCTGCCCGATTTCTGCGAGCGACGGCAGTTCTGGCGGCAGCAGGACGAGCTTCGCCCCGTTCAAAAGGCTGCCCCATATCTCGAAAGTCGCCGCATCGAACGACACGGTGGACGCTTGCAGGAACACGTCTTGCTCCGTGATCGTCACATAATCCGTTTCCTTGACGAGGCGGACGATGCCGCGATGAACGACAAGCGTTCCTTTTGGCAGTCCGGTCGAGCCGGATGTGTAGATGACGTAAGCGAGACTTTCCGCTGTCGTGTCCACGTCAGGCGCCTGCTCGCTCTCCTTGGCAATCAGCGGCCAATCGCGATCCAGGGCAATCGTAGTCCGTTCCCCTGACGGCAAGCCGGGCATGAGCTGCTCCTGCGTCAGCAAGACCGTGATTCCGGCGTCGCCCATCATGTAGGCCAGACGCTCCTCTGGATAATCAGGATCGAGCGGCACATAGGCTCCGCCAGCCTTGAGTATGCCGAGCATCCCGATCAGCATTTCCAGCGAACGTTTGACGCAGAGGCCGACGAGCGCACCCGGCCGCACTCCTTTTTGTTGCAAGTAGTTGGCTGTCTGGTTGGCCCGGCGCTCCAATTCCGCGTACGTAAGCGTCTGATTTCCCGCAACGACCGCCAGTCGCTCAGGATAAAGCAGCGCCGTTTCCCGGAACAATTGATCCACCCGTTTGTTTCGCGGATAAGCGGTCGTCGTGTCGTTCCACTCCACCAGCAATTGCGCTCGCTCGCTCTGGTTCAGCAGCGGCAATCGGGCAATACCCTGATCCGGCATATGAACGATAGCTTCCAGCAGCTGAATAAAATGCTGCGACAGTCGCTCCATCGTCGCCTCATGGAACAGCGCTGTGTTGTATTCAAACGTGGCGAACAGTCCGTTTTGTTTTTCCGCCATCGTCAGCGTCAGATCGTATTTGGAAGTGACCAGATGCTTGTCCATCTCAAAATCAGCCACACGGATACCAGCTTTTTCGTCCAAGTTCAGCTGGAAGTTTTGCAGGACAAACATCACCTGGAACAGCGGCGAGTAGCTGAGACTGCGCTCCAGCTCCAACTCGTCGACCAGCTTTTCAAACGGCAAATCTTGATGGGCGTATGCTTCGAACGCCGTCTCCCGCACTCGTGCCAGCAACTCGCGGAAGGTCGGTTCTCCTGACAAGTCCGTCCGCAGTACCAATGTGTTGATGAAAAAGCCGATCAGCGGCTCCGTCTCTTGTCTGTTCCGTCCCGCGACAGGGCTGCCGACGAGGATGTCCTCCTGCCCGCTATAGCGGTAGAGCAAGACTTGGAAGGCAGCGAGCAAGGTCATGAACAAGGTCGCGCCTTCTTCCTGGCTGAGCTTGTTCAGCTTTGCGTACAGCTCGCCTGAAAGCTTGATCGTATGCATCGCGCCATCATGCGTCTGGACGGCAGGACGCGGCTGATCTGTCGGCAAAGCCAGCAGCGGTTCGGCTCCGCTCAGCTTTTCTTTCCAGTACGCAAGCTGCTCGGCAAGCACTTCCCCTTCCAGCCACTTCCGCTGCCAGACGGCGTAATCTGCGTATTGCACCGTAATCTCGGCCAATTCAGGCGCTTCTTCCCGCACAAACGCTTCGTACAGCGCCCGCATTTCTTTGAGGAAAATGCCGATCGACCAGCCGTCGAAAATGATATGGTGCAGGTTGAATAAGAAGACGCACTCTTGCTCCGCCAGACGAATCAGGGTGGTGCGCAGCAAAGGACCTTGGCTCAGGTCAAACGGCGTCGCCGCTTCCAATCCGGCCAAGCGATGAGCTTCCGCTTCCCGCTCGTCTGCTGGCATCCCGCGCAAGTCGATCACGTTCAGCTTTCCATCCAGCCGGGAGTGAATCACTTGCACCGCTTCCCCATCCACATCGCCAAAAGTCGTCCGCAAGCTTTCGTGGCGCTGGATCAGCACTTGCAGGCTCTTTTCCCAAGCGGCGATATCCAAATCTCCCAACAAGCGCACGGCTGACGGAATGTTGTACAACGTGCTGTCCGGCATCAGGCGATCCAGAAACCAGAGGCGCTGTTGCGCGAACGACAGCGGCAAATGAGCTTCCCGTGAGACAGGCAGCATCTGCGCTTCCGTTTCGTTCTGCCCAATCGCTCCAAGTGTCTCGGACAGCTCTGCAACAGTCGGCCGCTCAAAAATCGCGCGGATCGGCACTTCTTTCGCAAACGTTTCGCGCAGACGGGAAGCTACTCGTGTCGCCAGGAGAGAATGTCCGCCCAGTTCGAAAAAGTTGTCGTGCACCCCTACTTGCTCGATTCCGAGCACATCCGCCCAGATGCTGGCGACCAACACTTCCGTCTGATTGCGCGGCGCTACGTAGCCAGCGGCAGAAGCGACTTGCCCCCACTCCGGTTCCGGCAGTTGCTTGCGGTCGATCTTGCCGTTCGGTGTCAGCGGCATCGCGTCCAGCCAGACAAAGAAGGAGGGAACCATAAACTCGGGCAATTTTGCCTTGGCCCAGCTCGTCAAGACGGCACGATCGCCGCACTCCCCGTCTTTTGTCGTGATGTAGGCAACGAGACGCTTTTCGCCCAGCTTGTCTTCTTTGGCCACGACCACTGCTTCCTTGATCTGTGGATGGCTGCGCAGGACAGCCTCCAGCTCGCCCAATTCGATCCGGTAGCCGCGAATTTTGACCTGGTGGTCGATGCGGCCCAAATACTCCAGCTGTCCATCGGGCAAGTAACGAACGAGATCGCCCGTGCTGTACATCCGCGCATCCGGGTCGGGATGGAACGGATTGGGCAAAAAGCGTTCTGCCGTCATTTTCGGACGCTTCAAGTAACCGCGCGCCAAGCCGTCACCGCCCAAATACAGCTCCCCAGGCAAGCCCAACGGCACAGGCTGCAGCTTGGCATCGAGAACATACGCTTGCGTGTTGGCCAAAGGACGGCCAATCGTCGGCTCTGTCTTTGCCCCTTTTGTCACCTGGACATAAGTGGAGTACGTCGTATCTTCCGATGGGCCATACAAGTTGAAAACTTTTTGCACATGCCCAAGCGCGTACAAACTTTGCGCCAGCGTGTTCGGCAGCGGCTCTCCGGCGAGATTGACGACCCGCACGCTCGGCGGTATCGCGTTCATCCGCACCAGCTCCTTGGCCGCAGATGGCACGGTATTGATCAAAGTCACCTCTTTTGCCGCTGGCAGGCTTGGCAAATGCAAGGCGTTGTCCGCCAAAATCACTTTGCCGCCGCAACTCAAGGTCACGAATATTTCATACACAGACAAGTCGAAGCAAATCGAAGTGGACGCGAGCACGCCGCTCATTTCTTCAGCCGAGAAGACGGTTTTCGCCCAGAAAATGAAGGCAATGACGCTGCTGTGCTGAATCGCCACCCCTTTTGGCAGACCTGTTGAGCCGGATGTGTAAATCACGTAAGAAAGGTTGGTTGGCGCAGCCAGATTCGGCACATTTGCTTCCGGCTGAACCGCCATGCACGCCCAGTCGCGATCCAGGCAAATCACTTGTGCTGTATGCTCAGGCAACATCGGAAGCAAGCGTTCTTGCGTCAACACGATCGCCGCCTGCGAATCATCCAGCGTGTAGCCAATCCTGTCTTGTGGATAAGCGGGATCAATCGGCACGTACGCACCGCCCGCCTTGATAATTCCCAGCAAGGCGACAATCATCTCGGTCGTCCGCTCCATCAGGACAGCGACCAATACTTCCGGCCCGACGCCCTGCGCCCGCAGGTAATGTGCCAGCTGGTTCGCCCGTTTGTTCAGTTCCGCATATGTCAACCGCTCGGTTCCGACGACCAGAGCTTGCGCGTCCGGCGTTGCCTCCACTTGCGCCTCGAACAGCTGGTGCATCACCAGGTTGCGCTCGTACGGCATGTCGGTCGCATTCCATTCCACCAACAGCTTGTGGCGCTCCGCTTCCGTGATGATGGACAAGTCTGCGAGCTGTTCGTGCGGCTCACGCATGATTGCTTCCAGCACACTGCTCAACTGGGCCAGCACCTTGTCCATGGCTGGCTGCTCGAATCGGCCCGTTTCATAAATCAGTTTGAGCATCAGTTCTTCGCCGGGCGCTACCACGAGCGTCAGCGGATAGCTCGTCTGCTCGACCGCTTTGACTTCCCCGAGCAACATGCCGGATTCGGAATCCACACTTGTGCCGGACAAGTAGTTCTCAAAGACGAAAATGCTGTCAAACAACGACTGGCCGCGCGGCACCTCGCTCCAGCTCTGGATGTCCACGAGCGGCGTAAACTCGTACTGGCGCATCTCGCTTTGGGCCTGCTGCAAGCTTTGCAGCCAGTCGATGACCGTCGTCTGTTCCGGGAAAAGCACACGGACAGGCAACGTGTTGATAAACAGCCCCACCATCGCTTCTGCGTCAGGCAAGTCGGTTGGCCGTCCCAGATTGGTCGTGCCAAAAACGACTTCCGCTTCGCCTGCATAACGCGCCAGGATCAGCGCCCAAGCCCCTTGCACAACCGTATTCAGCGTCAACTGGTGCTTGCGGGCAAAAGCGAGCAAGTTCGCTGTCGCCCGTTCGGACAAAAGCAGCTTGTGGTCTGCGTATTCTTTTGGCTGACCCGCGCTGCCACCCGATTTCCCCATGCCAAGCGGCGTCGGCACGCCAAAGCCCTGCAAATAGTCGCGCCAATACTGCTGCGCTTCTTCCAGGTTTTGTCGTTTCAGCCAGGCAATATAGGCTGAAAACGGAGGAATGGCGGGCAAGCTCGCTTCCTTGCCATGCGAGGCTGCGGCATAAAACGCCTGCCAGTCCTGGAACACGATCGGCGTGCTCCAGCCATCGAGCAACATGTGATGGAAGCTCCATACAAACTGGAACGTGCTCGCATCCAGGCGAATCAACGTCCAGCGCATCAGCGGCGGACGGGCGAGATCAAAACCCCGCTTGCGATCTTGTTCCAAATACGTCTGCAAGCCTGCTTCCTGCTCAGCCGCTGTCAGATGGCGCCAGTCCAGTCGCTCGACAAACGTTTTGACTTTCGCGTGCACGACCTGATGCGGCTTCTCCAATCCGCTCCACAGGAAGGACGTTCGCAAAATCGCGTGGCGCTCGACGACTTTTTGCCAGGCTGCCGAAAATGCCTCTACATTCACATGCTCCAGTTTCAAAGCGAGCTGCACCACGTAATCCCCGCCTGCTTGCTCATACAAGGAATGGAACAGCATCCCTTCCTGCAACGGCGTAAGCGTATAAACGTTCTCGATCAGGCGATTGTGACCGATAAACTTGTCGAGACTGTTTTGATCCAGTTCCGCGAGCGGGAAGTCGGAAGGCGTATAGCCCCCTGCTTGCTCCGTGCGGCAATGGGCAATAATCGCTCGCAACGCTTGCACATAGTCATGAGCGAGCTTTTCAATCGTGCCCGGCTCGTACAGATCGCGGCTGAATGTCCAGCTCATCTCCAGCTGGTCTTGCGCCACCATGCTCATGACATCGAGTTTGTAAAGACGCGTCTCATCCTCGCTCACATTGGATGCCGACCAGTTCGGAATGATTTGGAACAACGCCGCGTCAGTCGTTTGACCTTGGCCGAATTGTCCCAAGTAGTTGAAGCTGATCTCCGGCTGCGGCTTGGCTCGCAGCATTTCGGCCGTTTGCCCATCCCGGCTCAAATAGCGGTGAATACCGTAGCCAATCCCTTTGTCCGGGATCGCCCGCACTTGTTCTTTGATCGACTTCAGCAAGTCACCCCAGGCCAAATCCGGCTCCGTTTCCAGCAAGACCGGATACAGGCTCGTGAACCAGCCCACCGTACGCGACACGTCCACGCCATCCACGATCGGCTCGCGACCGTGTCCCTCTACCGAGACATACAATGCCCGCTTGTTCGTCCAATCCGTAATCGTGCGCGTCAAGGCACTGAGCAGCACATCGTTGATCTGCGTGCGATAAGCGGCTGGCACTTCTTGCAGCAGCGCCCGAGTCTCGTCCGCGCTCAGCTTTGCCTTTACTTGCACGGCCAGACCTTCCGTGTTCTTGCCTTGTGGATGATCAACAGGCAGCCCGCATGCCTGTTCGCTGTCCATGCCAGTCCAATACTCATCGACAGCGCTTTGCTCCGCGTACGTTGTCAGCTCCTCCGCCCAGCTTTTGAACGAAGTCGTCTTTTGCGGCCATGCAATCTTTTGCCCGGCTTTAACCTGTTCGTAAGCGGTTTGCAGGTCTTCCAAAATAATGCGCCAGGAGACGCCATCGACCACGAGATGGTGAATCACAATGAACAGACGCTGTTCCGCTCCGAGTTGGAAATAGGCGGCACGGTGCAAAGGTCCTTTTTCGATATCCAGGCTTGCTTGCAGTTCGTCTGTGATGTGCCGCATCCGTGCTTCTCTCTCCGCCTCAGGAACGGACGACAAATCGGCGACCAGCAGCACATCTTCATCCGCAATCTCACCATGCGCTGCCTGCCATGTTCCGTTGACCTGCTGAAAGCGCAGGCGCAGGGCATCATGCTGGCGAGGCAGCGCGGCAAAAGCTTGCGTCAGCGCCGTCATATCGAGTTCTTCCCGCACTGCGAGCATGACCGACTGGTTCCAGTGATGAACGTGGCGGACATCCTGCTCGAAAAACCACGTCTGAATCGGCGTCAAAGGCAATTCGCCTGTCACGATTCCTTGTTCGGCCTGCATTTCCGGCGCTTTTTCCAGCACCACTGCGCTTGCCGCCAGCTCTGCCAATGTTTGCGCGTCAAACAAATGCTTCGGCGTTAACTGCAAACCAGCCTGATTGGCCCGCGAAACGATCTGAATGGTCAAAATCGAGTCGCCGCCCAGTTCGAAAAAGTTGTCGTGAACCCCGATCGTCTCTACGCCCAGCACCTCTTGCCAAATTTCGGCCAGCTTGCGTTCCACATCCGATTGCGGTTCGACAAAGCTGCCTTCCCACTCTGTCTGCGCGACATCCGGCAAGGGCAAGGCGCGACGGTCTACTTTTCCGTTTGGCGTGAGCGGCAGGGCTTCCATCAGCACGATGGCAGACGGCACCATGTAATCTGGCAACATTTCTTTCAAGGACTGGCGCAACTCGCTCGTCTGTCGCTCTTCTCCTTCATGGAGCACGGCGTACGCAACAAGCCGCTTCACTCCGGGGGTCACGTCTTCGCGGACGATCACCACCGACTCTGCAACCGCGGGATGAGCGTACAAGGCCGATTCAATCTCGCCCAGCTCAACCCGGAACCCGCGAATGCTTACTTGATCGTCGGCACGTCCGATAAACTCGATGCTGCCATCTGCTGCATAGCGCACCAGGTCACCAGTCCGGTACATCCGGGCACCTTCAATCGGAGAGAACGGATTCGGCACAAAGCTCGCTTCCGTCAAGTCAGGACGGTTCCGATAGCCGCGCGCCAGACTTTTTCCCCCGATGTACAGCTCTCCGACTACCCCTACAGGTACAGGCTGTCTGTTTTCATCCAACACGTAGACAGACACATTGTCGATCGGGCGACCAATCGTCGGCGCAGACTCGCGCTCGCCCAAAACAGGCACTGCCCCTGCTGTCGCAACCACCGTATTTTCTGTCGGCCCGTACTGGTTCACGAGCGTAAACGGCACGTCCGCAGTCGGGTATTGGTGCAGCGTATCACCGCCCGTCAGCATGTAGCGCAGCGCCGCTCCCGTCGGCCATGGCAGCGGAAGCAAGTTCTCAGCCAGCGGAGTCGGCAAAAAGCTGATGGTGATGCCTGTCTCGACCAGCCAGTCCCGCAGTTTTTCCGGCGATAGGCGAATCTCTTCCCGCGGCTGGCAAATCGTCGCACCTGCGGTCAAATACGGCCAAGTCTCCCATACGGAAGCGTCAAACGCCGTACCGGCAATTTGCGAAGCACGATCTTCTGCCGACACGCTGTAGGCGCGCTGGTGCCAGTTGACCAGATTCAGGAGCGATCCGTGCTCGATCTCTACACCTTTTGGTGTCCCCGTCGAGCCTGACGTATAAATGACGTAGGCAAGTTGATCCGCATTCGTCTTGATTGCAGGCGCAGCCGTACTTTCCGCCGCAATCTCCTGCCAATCCCGATCCAGGCACAGAAGCGCCGCTGCTTCCTGCGGCAATGCGTCAAGCAAGCGCTCCTGGGTCAAAACGAGCGACATTCCCGCATCTTTGATCATGAAAGCGAGCCGTTCGCGCGGGTACGCCGGGTCCATCGGGACGTAGGCAGCACCTGCCTTGAGAATCGCCAGTTGACCGATCTGCATCTCGCTGGAACGCTCCACGCAAATGCCCACCAAATCCTCCGAACCAATCCCTCTTTTCAGCAAAGCATGCGCAAGCTGGTTGGCTTTCGCGTCGAGCTGTGCGTACGTCAGCGCCCCTTGCTCCCCGATCACGGCAAACTGTTCCGGCAGCTCCTGTGCGATGCGCGCGACCCGTTCGTGCACTAGCAGGTCGAGGGAATAGGCGACATCCGTCTGGTTCCATTCGACGAGCATCCGGCTTTGTTCCGCACCGCCCAACAGGGGAAGCTCCACAATTTTTTGCCCCGGATCGGCGGCGATGGCTTGCAGCAGATTGCCAAAATGCTCGGCCATGCGCTCGATCGTCGTACGGTCAAACAAATCGGTGCTGTATTCAAACACGCCTTTCAATCCGTTGTCCGCCGCTTCAATCATCGTCAGAGTCAGATCGAACTTGGTCGTCTGGTTGAGCGTGACTTCATCGGGCGCAATCGCCAATGTCTCGCCTTCACGCACGCCTGTCGACATACCCTGCACAGCAAAAAGCACCTGAAACAGCGGCGAGTAGCTCAGACTGCGCTCGATTTGCAGCTCATCGACCAGTTTTTCAAAAGGCACATCTTCGTTGGCAAACGCATCGAACGCCGTCTCGCGCACGCGACGCAACAGCTCGACAAACGTAGGATCATCGGACAAATCAGTGCGCAGGACGAGCATGTTGACGAAAAAGCCGATCAAGTTTTCGATCTCTTGCCGATTGCGTCCGGCGACAGGGGTGCCAATCAAAATGTCGTTCGCATGCGTATAGCGGTACAAAAAGCTTTTGAATGCCGCAAGGAGCGTCATGAACAGCGTAGCGCCCTCTTGCCGTCCCAGCTCGCGCAGCTTTTGCCCGACCTCACCCGGCACGTAAAAAGACAAATGATCTCCGCGATAACTTTGAACGACCGCGCGTGGCCGATCTGTCGGAAGCGGCAACAGCGGCTCGCTGCCATCCAGTTTGTTTTTCCAGTAACGAAGCTGTTCTTTCCATACGTCGTCTTGGGATTTCTCGCGCTGCCAGACGGCATAGTCCCGATACTGGATCGGCAAGGCGGCAAGCGGCAGCGCTTCTCCTTTGAGCAACGTTTCGTACACTTCGCTCAGTTCGTTCACCAGTACATCCATCGACCAGCCGTCGGAGATGATGTGGTGCACGTTCAGCCAAAGGACAGACTCCTGCTCCTCCAAGCGAATCAGCATCGCCCGCAGCAGCGGCCATTGATCGAGGCGGAACGGCGTTGCTGCATCTTCCTCGGCCATTTGCTTCCACTCCGCGTCTTTTGCCGCGGCTGGCTTGTCGCGAAGATCGGTGACGCCAAGCGACAGATGCACATCCGTATGAATCACCTGCAACGCTCGCCCGTCCACATCGACGAACGTGGTGCGGAGCGATTCATGCCGCTGGATGATTTCATTCAAAGCGCGTTCCAGCACAAGCTCATCGACCGTTCCGCGCAGCCGGAAGCCGACGGGGATGTTGTACATGGCGCTGTCCGGGATGAGCCGATCGAGGAACCAGAGACGCTGCTGGGCGTAAGACAGCGGCAACTCGTCGGCACGCTGGAGCGCGGACGGCTGAATCGGGCTGTGCTTGTCCGCTTCTGCTCCATGCCGCAAAGCTTGAATCCGCCGAGCCAATTCGGCTACTGTCTGATGGGTAAAAATTTCGCGCATCGGAAGCCGGACATGAAACAGCTTGGCTGTGCGGGAAAGCACCTGTGTCGCCAAAAGCGAGTGCCCGCCCAATTCAAAAAAGTTGTCGTGCACCCCGACCTGCGATACATTGAGCACTTCCTCCCAGATGCGGACGACCAGTTCCTCAACCGGATTGCGCGGCGCAAGATAGACGTTGCCTGTATGCACGCGGCCATCCGGGAGCGGCAGCGCTTTGCGATCGATTTTTCCGCTCGATGTCAGCGGGAACTCTTCCATCTGAATAAAATGGGACGGCACCATGTAGTCCGGCAATGTTTGGCGAAGCGCTTCACGCAGCGCGTTGACGGTCCACTGCTTGTCTGCGATGAAATACGCGCACAAATACGCTTGCCCGTTATGGTCTGTGCGAGCGATCACGACAGCGTCGCGAATCGAAGCTTCCTGAATCAGCTGAGCGCGAATTTCGTCCAGTTCAATCCGATAGCCGCGAATTTTTACTTGATGGTCGATCCGTCCAAGGTACTCGATGTTGCCATCCTGACGGTAGCGTGCCAAGTCGCCCGTGCGGTACATGCGTTGTCCCGCTGCAAACGGATGGGGCACAAATTTTTCGTTCGTCAATGCTTCGTTGTTCCAATAGCCTCTCGCCAAGCTCGCTCCGGCGATGCACAATTCACCAGGCACGCCGACTGGCTGCAATTGTCCATGCTTGTTCACGATATGCGTCTGAATATTGGCGAGCGGCTTGCCGATTGGCACCAGCACGTCTTGCGAATCTTTTGCCAAGGAATACTTCGTGGCATAAATCGTCGATTCGGTCGGGCCATAAATATTTTCCAGGATGACGCCTGGCAGCGCCTCGTACACTTTGCCCACCAGTTCGGACGGCATCGCTTCCCCGGCGGCAAATATATAGCGCAATGGACTTTCTTGCTGTTGATCCCGGACATAGTCGACGAACGGAATCAACATCGACGGCACAAAATTGACATGTGTCACGCCGTGATTGACCATCGTCTCCCAGATGTGGGCAGGCTCCTTCTCCGCTCCGGGATCGAGAATGACCAATCTGCCGCTCCCCAAAATCCAGCCAAAAATTTCTGCGACCGAAACGTCAAAAGTGTAGGTCGTCTTCAGCAAATACGCATCGTTTTCCAGCAGCGGATACAGTTCCTGCAAGGCAAAAATGATGTTCAACAAGCTCGCATGCTCGATCATGACGCCCTTCGGCTTGCCCGTCGAACCCGATGTGTAGATGACGTAAGCCAAATGGTTCGCATGGGAGACGCACTCCAGATTGTCCGCTGCTCCCTGGTAAATCTCAGCTGCTTCCAGATCGATGATCCGATCCGCAAAATCGACCGCTCCAAGAAAGCGATGGTTCACCAGCAACAATTCACTTCGGCTATCTTGCAAAATATATTCAATGCGTTCCTTCGGATGGGACGGATCAATCGGCAAGTACGCCCCGCCCGCCTTAAAAATGGCCAAAATCGCAATCATCATCTCTGCGGAACGCTCGGTAAGCAAACTGACCATGCTTTCCGGGCCGATTCCTCTCGCCCGCAACAGCTTCGCCAGTTGATTTGCCTTTTCGTTCAGCTCCCGATAAGTAAGGACTTGTTCTCCCATGACCAGCGCGATGCGCTCTGGCTCCCTCTCGGCGCGCTCTTCAAAAATTTGGTGGATCAGCTTATCTGTAGGATAATGGCGGTACGTATCGTTAAAGGAATGCAGTTGCAGCTGTTTCTCTGCCGGATCAACCACTTCGAGCTTTTGCAAAAGGATGTCTGGCGCATTTGTCACTTGTGTCATGATGGTGGTGAGTTGTCGACTGATGTGAAGGAGCTGTTCTTCGCTAAAAACAGCAGCATTGTATATATATTTGATGGTGATGACATCACTTGGGGTAACCATTACGTTCAGGTCGTAGTTGGTTTGTTCAAAAGCAGATAGATGAGTGAGGGTAAACTCTTCGTTGTACTGGTTCAGACGAGTCAGAAATTGCTGGCCCATCGGATAGTTCTGGAACAGCAGAATATGGTCAATCAGTTGCTGGTTGCCCTGAATGTCGGCCAAGGAAAGATAATGGTATTTGGCAAGCGAGAGCGCTTCCTGCTGCACTTGCTTCACCAGCTCGGAAAACGTTTGCTCCGCTCCCGCCTGGACGCGGATCGGCACCGTGTTGATGAACAGTCCGACCATCTGTTCGACGTTCGGCAGGTGGCTCGGACGTCCGGAGACAACCGAGCCGAACACGACGTCTTCCGTGTTGCACTGGCGTTGCAGCATCAGCCCCCAAATCGCGCGGAACAAATTGTTAAGCGTCACGTGCAATTGCTTGGCGAGCTTGTTCAAGCTGTCCGTCAACCCCTGCTCAATCGCAAACACCAATTCCGCCTGTCTGTAGCTGTTTTTGCCGCCCTGCTTGTGTATAAAGCTGGTCGGTTCATAGCCGCTTATATACTCAGCCCAGCTCGCTTTTGCCTCTTCGGCGTCCTGCTCTCCCAGCCAACTGATATACGTGCTGTAAGGGTAAACCGGGCCAAGCTCGACGGGCAGGCCGCCTTTTCGCTGTTGATAAATTTGAAAAAAGTCGTTGAGGACAATCGGAATGCACCAACCGTCCAGCAAAATATGATGGTGACTCCAGAAAAGGGTATGCGTGTCAGCCGAAGTCCGGACAAGAGTGAGACGGATCAGTACGTCTTTGGCCAAATCGAAGCTTGCTTGGCGGTCTTTCTGCGCAAAGTCTTCCAGGTAGGCAGCTTGCTCCCCTTCAGAAAGGTGGGTAATATCCAGCACCTGAACCTTTGTCTTTCTTTCCCTGAGCACGATTTGCCGGGGCTTTTGTACTTTTTCCAGGAGAAAGACCGTTCGGAGAATATCGTGTCGTTCAATCAGCGCGTTCAAGCTTTGTTCCAGGATAGCTGGATCGATGAGCCCTTTGATCGTAAAGCGCATTTGTTCAAAATAGGACTCGCTTCCTTCGTCCAGGAGGGAATGAAACAACATTCCCTCCTGCATAGGAGTTAACGGGTATATATTGTCGACCTTTTTCCTTGACACGACTACTCTCCTCCTGAGTTTCAGTTACTTACAAATCGCTAATCAAGTCCATAATGTCGTCCAGCTCACTCCGCGAAAGGTTCTTGTCCACAAAATCGCTCGGTGTCAGCTCGGTTTCTGTCTTTTGCAGGCAGTGGGCAAGCAGCGCATTCAGATGCGCTTGATAAAGCTCCAGCAGCTTGTCGATCGTCGCTTTGCGGTACTCATCGCGATGGTACTGTATGTGAATGGTCAGCTCTCCGTTGCTGATTTTGGAAAATACATCCAGTTGCTGCATGCGCTCAGCATTTGCTCCGCGCACGCTTCCCTGCGGAAGATGCGAAAGCGTGAGCCAATCGGTTTCCAGTCCGGCATCGAGCTGCTCCCATGCATGAACGACGATCTTTGGCTGGAGCGTAAAATCGTCCGGATGCTTGTGTCGAAGGTCAGTGAGCTGCTTGAGGATGGAATACCCGCTTCCTTGATGCGGAATCGCCCGCAGCATTTCTTTGACCTGCTTGATCTGCTCCCCCGGATCGCCTGACCTCGCAGCGGAGAGGACAACCGGGAACAGCGAATGGAACCAGCCCACCGTCCGCGACACATCCAAGCCTTTTGCTGCCGACTCGCGCCCGTCTTTTTCCAAAAAAACGGTGACATCGTCTGCTCTTGTCCAGTCCCGCAATGCCATGCCCAAGGCGGCCAACAAAAGCTCCTGCGCTTCCGTCTGATAGGCGTGATTGGCCTCGTGCAGCAGATTGGCTGTCTCTGCTTTCGCGAAACGAATGGCTGCTGTCGCCGTGCTTTGTTCCGTTCGGGAAAGCGGCTCCTGATCTTGTGGCAGCGGACGGGTCGGGCTGGACGCGATTTTTCTCCAATAGCCCAGTTCGCTCGTCAGCTTCTTGCTGTTGGCTGCGTTGTGCAGTTCTTCCGCCCAGCTCTGATACGAGTGGGTTTTGTTTGGCAAGGCGATTGGCTCGCCCGCAGCTTTTTGCTTGTAGGCGGTTTGGAAGTCTTCCAGAATGATCCGCCAGGAAGCTTCGTCTACAACCAGCTGATGAATCGCCAGGAGCAGATGGTCGCCTGTCCTCGTCATGAACAGCGCAGCCTGCACGAGCGGCCCTTCCTGCAAATTCATCCCGGATTGCAGTACGTTTGCTTGTTCCTCCACTTTTTTCGCTATGTCCAGCTCCTCCGTGCAATCAAACACATGGAAGCCGAACAGCTTGCCTTCGTTCCCCTGATGGAACTGGACAATCCCCTGCTCTGTCTCGCGAAAACGCATGCGCAAGGCATCGTGCTGCAAAACGAGCGCGTTCAGCGTCTCCACGACCCACTCACGCTCCAGGCCATCCCGGCAAAACAGCATCCTCGCCTGGTTCCAGTGGTGTCGATCAGCTGTGATCCGTTCAAAGAAATCGCGCTGGATCGGCGTCAGCTTGACAAGCCCCTCTACCAGTCCCTGTTCGATGACGACCTGCTCGGACGTGACGAATGGGGCAATCTGTTCAATCGTCGGGTACAGGAACAGGTGGTTGATCACCATCGTCCAATTGATCCGTTGCAGTCGGGAGGCGATTTGCAACCCTTTGATCGAATCTCCGCCCAGTTCGAAAAAGTTGTCGCGAATCCCGATCCGTTCGATTCCGAGCACTTCGCCCCAAATGTGCGCCAAAGTCGCTTCCAGTTCCGTGCGCGGCGCTGCATATTCCGCTTCCGCTTTCACACTGCCGTCCGGTTCTGGCAAAGCCTTGCGATCGAGCTTGCCATTGGCTGTGAGCGGGAACTGTTTCAGCAAAACGAAATGGGCCGGAATCATGTATTCAGGCAGTTCACGGCGAAGCAACTCGCGCAGTTGACCGACTGTCCACTCCTGTTCGGACAGCAGGTAGGCGCACAAGTACGCTTGGCCGTTTTGATCGTTTCGGGCTACGACCACCGCGTCCTGAATCGTTTCCTCCTGAATCAGCTTGCTGCGGATTTCGTCCAGTTCGATCCGGTATCCGCGAATTTTCACCTGATGGTCCATCCGTCCGAGGTATTCGATGTTGCCATCCTCGCGATAACGGGCGAGATCACCCGTGCGATAAATCCGCTCGCCTTTCTCCAGCGGATGAGGAGTGAATTTTTCTTCTGTCAGCGCTGGATTGTTCAAATACCCTCTCGCCAGACTTGCTCCTGCGATGCATAGCTCTCCTGGTACGCCGATTGGTTGCAGTTGTCCATGCCGATTGATGATATACATGCGATAGTTGGGCAGCGGCTTTCCGATTGGAACAGGACTTTCCTGCGAGCCTTTCGCGAGCGAGTAACGGGAAGCGTAAATCGTCGCTTCTGTCGGGCCGTAGATGTTTTCCAGCTTCACCTCTGGCAATACTTCGTACACTTTTGGCACGAGTTCATCCGGCATCGCTTCGCCGCAAGCCAAGATGTACCGCAAGCGATTTGCTTCTGTTCGCCCTTCCAAATACTCGACAAACGGGATCAGCATGGAGGGCACGAAGTTGATGTGGGTAATTCCCGCTCCGACTACCGCCTGCCAAATAGCCTTCGGGTTCTTTTCCGCCTCCGGTTCCAAAATCACCAGTTTGCCACGACCCGGAACCCACCCGAAAATTTCCGCGACTGAAATATCGAATATGTAGGTTGTCTTGAGCAAGAAGGCATCGTCCTGCAAAAGCGGGTACTCGTCCTGCATTCCGTGAAGCACATTGAGCAGCGCTCCGTGCTCGATCATCACGCCTTTTGGTTTTCCCGTTGAGCCGGAAGTGTACATGACATACACCAGATCGCCTGGCTGGTTGACCAGTGGCGGGTTGCTCGTATCCGCCGCATAGCTGCTCGCACTGTTCAGATCAAGGACCACTTCCGCCATGCTTGCCTTTTCCACAAACGGCGACTGTGCCAGCACCAGCTTGGCTCCGCTGTCTGCGAAAATGTAGGCGATTCGCTCCGCCGGACTGTGCGGGTCGATGGGCAAGTACGCTCCGCCCGCTTTCAACACAGCGAAAATCGCCACCATCATCTCGACCGACCGCTCTGCCATCAGCATCACGAGATCGTCAGGTTGCACCCCTTTTTCGCGCAAAGTGTGTGCCAACTGGTTGACCCGCTCGTTCAGCTCGCGATACGTCACGCGTTGTTCGCGGAAGACTAGCGCTGTTTTGTCAGGGGTAGCCGCCGCCCAATCCTCCAGCATCGACATGATCAGCTTGTTCGGATACGCCTTGGCTGTATCGTTCACCCGCAAAAACAAATCGCGTTTTTCGTCTTCCGTTACCAGTTCAAACCTTTTCACCTGTTGGTCCAGCCCGTGCACGGCTTGCAAAAGCAGGTGCTCAAACTGCGCGACCATGCGGAGGATCATTCCCTCGTCAAACAGGTGCGTATTGTATTCAAACACGATGTTCAGCCCGTTTTCCCGCTCCAGGACTTCGAGTGTCAGATCGAACTTGCTGATCCCGGCATTTATATGGTGCATGTTGCTCTCCAGCTCGGTTTCCGGTGCGCCTTGCATCATGAACATCACATCGAACAACGGGTGACGGTTCCCTTCCCGCTTGACACGGGCAGCTTCGAGAATTTTGTCAAAAGGCACGTACTGGTTTTGCAAAGCCGGCAAAAGCTTTGCCTTGACCTGTTGCAAGTTATGTAAAAAGCTTTCTTCATGATCAATGGAGAGCAAAAGCGGCAGCGTATTGACGAACATCCCCAGCAGTTCTCGCGTATCTGGATGCTGTCTGCCGTCCGTAACGGTGCCGAGAATGACTTGATTGCTGTCGCTGTTCATTTTGGACAGCCAGATGGACACGATCGTGAGCATCAGCATGTACAGAGTCAAGTCATGCTTGGCCGCTGTCGCCTTGAGCTTTCGCGTAATTTCCGGGTTCACTCGATACATCTGGATCGCTCCGTCAAACGTCAGCTGCGGCGGGCGTTTTTTCGTCGGAAGCTGGACGGCGGGAAGCTCTCCTTGCAAAAGCGTTTTCCAGTACGCTATCTGCTGTTCGTATTCGTCGCTTGCGAACCATTCATTTTGCCAGCGTGCAAACGACTTGTACGTTTTTTCCACAGGCGACAACACCTGCTGTCCGAGCAAAGCTTGCAGCTCGCGCGCCAGGATCGACTTGGACAGACCGTCCAGCAAAATGTGATGGGAATCGAACCAGAGAACCTTTTTGTCCGCCGTCTCAATGACTCCCGCCCGCAGCAACGGCGCTTTCGCCAGATCGAACGGCTTGATCTGCTCCGCAAGCAAGCTTTGTACCGACTCCTCCTCGCCAGTCTGGCGCACAAAGGACAGCTCTGCCCGAGGAACAATCCGTTTTACAATCTCGTCGCCGCGCATGTGATACGTGCTGCGCAAACCTTCGTGCCGCAGCACCAGCTGCTCCAGGGCCACCCGAATTTGCTCCGTATCGACAGTCAGGGGGAAGTTGATCGTATAGACCACGTTGTAGGCAATCGACTCCACATCTTGCTGCTGGATGATGTACATTCGCTTCTCGACGGCGGAAGTCTCGTACTCCGCTTGCTCGTCCAGCTCTCGCAAAGGCTCCAGGCTCACCTGCTTTTGCTCCGTAAGCAGACGTTTCAACTGCCGGATGGTCGGATGCGTGAAAAGCTGGTCGTATCTGAGCGAAAGCCCGATGTTTTTGAGCTGGTGAATCAGCTGCATGACTTTGATCGAGTCTCCGCCTCGCTCCAGAAAATGGTCGTCGATCCCCATTTGCGGAATCCCCAGCACGTGGCTCCACACCTGTGCCAGTTGCTGTTCAAGCTCATCAGTTGGCGCGACATAATCTTCCCCCAGCAACTCCGCATCGGCCTGCACGTCTGGCAAGGCGCGCCTGTCTACTTTCCCATTCGCGGTCAACGGGAAAGCCTTCATGTGAACAAAGTACGTGGGGATCATGTAATCGGGGAGATCGTTCCCGAGCCATTCCCGCAGCTCGCCATGCGGAATTTCTTCAGGAGCAACGTAATAGCCAACCAAGTATTTGCGCCCGTCCGCTTGCTCCTTCGCCAATACCGTTGTCAGTTCAATCAGCGGATGATTCATCAAAAATGGCTCGATTTCTCCTGGCTCGATGCGGTATCCGCGAATTTTGACCAAATTGTCCAGGCGGCCGAGAAACTCGATGTTTCCGTCAGGCAAAAAGCGTGCCCGATCGCCCGTGCGGTACATTCGCTCGCCCGTCTGCGGATGGACGATGAACTTTTCCGCCGTCAGCTCCGGACGGTTCAAATATCCGCGCCCCAGCCCTTCCCCGACAATAAACAGCTCGCCTGCCACCCCGATCGGCTGCAACGCCAGCGCTTCGTCCAAAATCAGGATGCGGGTGCGGTCAATCGGCTTGCCAATCGGAATATTCGCATACGGCTTGTCCACCTCGAACATCGTCACCATGATGGTGCACTCTGTCGGCCCGTACCCGTTGTAGAGCTTGTACGTTCCGTTCCGCTCGATTTTTTTCAGCACATCCCCGCCCGTAATCACCACGCGAAACGACTGGTTGTCCATTTGCATGAACTGTTCAGCGGCACCCGTCGGCAAATAGCTGATCGTGATCCCTTCCTGGTTGCAGTAATCGTTTAAAGCGTCCAAATCGTACTTCCGTTCGGAAGGCACGATGTGCAGCGCAGCGCCAGCGAGCAAATGCGTAAATATATCCAGTGCAGACCCGTCAAAGGAAAAACTGGAATAAACCAACGCCTTGTCCGCAGGGGTTACGCCAAAGTACGGCCGATACCACTCGCAAAAGTTGACCAGATTGTGATGCTCGATCATGACGCCTTTTGCCAAACCTGTCGATCCTGATGTGTACATGACGTACACGAGGTCATCCGGGCGATTGACGTGCGGCAAATTGTTCGTGTTCTCGCTGTAGCTGTCAGGATCGTGCACGTCGATGATGTCGCAGGCACCGTTCGCTTTCTCCTCATGCAAAGCGTTTGTCAGCAAGATCGCGGCACTGCTGTCAGCCAGCATGTAGGCAATCCGCTCTCCCGGATAATCCGGGTCGATGGGCACATACGCCCCTCCTGCTTTCATTACCGCGAGAATGCTCACGATCATGTCCAGAGACTTGTCCAGCATGATCGCTACCTGATCGTCAGGCTTGACGCCTTTGCCCCTGAGATGGTGCGCCAGCTGATTGGCCCGTTCGTTTAGTTGCTTGTATGTCAAGGATTGGCCCCGATCGACGACAGCCACGTGGTCTGGCGTCATCTCCACCTGCTGTTCGAACAGCTGATGGAACGTTTTGTCGATCGGCTTTTCGCCCCGTTTTGGCTCTGCACAAAGCCGCTTTAATGCCAACAATTCTCGTACTGTCGTCATGTTCAGGTTTTTGTAAAAATCCCGGTCTGCTTTGAAGTGGAGCGTTCCGCCAGCAGTTTGCCGATACGGAGCGATCCGTCCATGCACGATATTTTCCCACTCGCGAATGAACAGTTCCTCGATCGCCTGATTGGCTTTGTTGTAACAATCGAGCAGAGTATCTTCGTCGGCAAACGCAATCTCTTCCTGCACGAGAATGTCGCCTGTATCTACATGCTCGTCGATGAGGTGGATCGTCACGCCCTTGGGTGTCTCGTCCCAAACGCTCCAGAAAACAGGATCTCGTCCCTTGTTCCAGGGCAAAAGAGAAGGATGAAGGTTGATGATGCGCCCGCGAAACCGGGAGACGATTTCTTTGTCCAAAATATACCCGTATGCATAGCTGACAATCCAGTCGATCTCTTGCAAATTGGCCGACTGCGCGTGCACTTTTTCCTGGCAGATGACGACTTCGTGGTGTAATGATTCCAAGTACCGTACAACTTTGTTTCCTTTGCTCATAAATGTTGTTAGGAATAGTATTCTCACAAAAACACCACCAGTACTTCCTAAAATTTCGTTGACAAAAAAGTAACTTCGAATGAAAATCTTTGGTAGATACCAATTTTGGTACTTTTTTACATAACACACAAAATCATGTTAATTTGTAAACAGTTAACGGTCAAGGTCTTATATTTGACAAATGAATGCAATCAGCGATGATAAACCTGGAAAAAACTTGATTTACGTAGGGATCGCGGCGTTTTCCGTTACGGAATAATTTGGTATAAAAATCCAAAAACCTGATTTTCTGGCTGGTTCTGCGCGCCAGAAGCTGACAGGAAAATGGACAGGCCAAACGTGGCGGAATGAGAGGAAGTGATCCAGCAAGCAATATGGAATTTTCGTGAACAATCACTGTGAAAGGAGGTTTTAGAATCGACCATCAAGAAGGAATGGTATATATGTAAAATAATTACAATTTTGTGAATGTCAAGCGAGGAAAACTTCAGAAAAAGGTGATACTTTGTGGAGCATGTAATCGAAATTAAAGATCTCAAAAAATCGTTTGGCGACAAAAAAGTTCTGAACGGTATTTCTCTCTCGATTGGCAAAGGGCGAATTTTTGGTCTGCTCGGCCCGAATGGCTCGGGAAAAACGACTACCATGCGCATCTTGTCCTGCCTCATCGAGCCTACCTCTGGGGATATCACCATCCTTGGCCGCCAAATCAGCACGCACAAAGAAGAGATTCGCAAAAAAATCGGTTGTGTCACAGAATCCCCCGGTGTTTACGACAAGCTTTCCCTGTTGGACAACCTGGAGTTTTTCGCCGCCTGCTACCAGATTCCCAAAGCCAAGCGCGCTTCCCGCATCGAATATTTGCTTCGCCAGTTCGACTTGTGGGACAGAAGAAATGATCCTGCCGGGCGACTGTCCAAAGGGATGAAGCAGAAGCTTTCGATCATTTGCGCGATTTTGCACGATCCCGAAATCTTGTTCCTCGACGAGGTGACCGCGAACCTCGACCCCGTCAGCATTCGCAAGCTGAAAGATTTGATTCGTGAATGGGCCGCCTCTGGCAAGACGATCATTTTTTGCTCGCATATCTTGACCGAGGTTGACGAGCTATGCCATGAGTTCGCCATTATCAAGGGGGAAGTCATTCGTTTGACCACTCCGCAGCAGTTCCGTGAAGAATGGACCACCTACAATGTGATCCTCGATGTCGGATCGGATGTGCAAAAGTCGGAACAGATTATCAGGGAAGCGAAGGAAGTCGAAGCCTACAAGCGTTCGGAAAATCAGTTCCACCTGAGAGTAACCGATCCGGAGACAGCCAACCCGCAGCTGATCAAAAAGCTGGTCGCAGCCGATGTCACTGTCAAATACATAACGCCTCTCTCTGTTTCGCTGGAAGACTCTTACCTGAGCTTGCTCGATCAAGAAAAGGAGGCGATCTAACATGCCGACATTCGTCATTCTCCGCGAGTGGAAAGAACTGTTTGCCAACCGTTCCGTGCTGATTACGAATCTGGCCGCGCCATTCGTGATCTTGATCATGGCTTTGATCACGACTGTGTTTGCCCAAAATGGCAAGATGGAGTTCGTCCTTACCTTGATGAAATTGACTAATCCGCTGCTGAATATGGCTGGAGACGATGGCCAGATCGCGATTGCCCGCTTCTACTTCCTCCTGTTTTTGATCGTCCCGGCGATGATCCCGCTGACCTTTGCCACCACGAGCATCATCACGGAAAAAATGACAGGGACATTGGAGAGCGTGCTGGTCACTCCCATCTCGACCAAGGAGTTCTTGCTTGGCAAAATTCTTGCCTTCGCCTTGCCGTCCGTTGCGCTGACTTGGGTCATCCAGCTCATCTTTTTAGGCTTCATCTTTGCGAGCTTTGACAACGCCAGTACCCATTTTTCCATCGTTTTCATTCTCGCGATGATCCTGCTCGTCCCGTTTGTCTCGATCATCAGCTTGTCCTTGAGTGTCGTAGTTTCCTCCAAAGTGGACAACGTCGCAGCAGCGCAGCAATTCGGTGCCTTGCTTGTACTGCCGATCATCGGACTCGCCATCAGCCAGGTGATTTTCCTCTCGATGATGAGCAATCCGCTGATCTATCTGGGCCTGGTGACAGGATGTGCCGTTCTCGCCCTGATTACGTTCCAGATCAGTGTCAAGCTGTTTGACCGCGAGCATATCATCAGCAAGTGGAAATAGCGAAAAAACCGCCTCCTGCAATCGTTGCCGTCCGCGATTGCAGGAGGTTTTTTCGTGCTCCCGCTTTTTCTTGCCATGCGAAAAAGGGCTACCCGAAGGCAGCCCGCAGTCGGCTACATGATTCGTTACCTCGCGCCAATGACGGCTTTGAGCGTCTGGGTAATCGTGTGCCAGTCTTCTTCTTGCATGTGCGAATCCAAAGGTCTTTGCAATTCCGTCAGCACATCATCCACATAATGCTCCCGTCTCATGCCTACGAGGACGCTGTGTACCTCTGGCGTAGCGCGCATCGTACGGATCGCCGTCTGGCTCAGCGTATCCGTAGCCACGAGATGCGGCCGCACTCTCGACAGCTCTGTGCGGATGTCTTGCGCCCGCTGGTAGTCTTTCGGCGTATAGTAGTTCTTCAACGCCTGGGCGGCTTCCGTGAGCGCTTCCTTGTATGTATCCAACCAGCGCAGCGTCTCTTCGCCTCCCCCGCCATGCTTCTCGATCGTTTTGCGAATATCCGTAATGACCGGATCAAACAGCATCGTTTGCACGTTGTTTACGTTTGCCGAGGAGTACAGCTTCTTCCAATACTTGCGCAGCATCGCGCCAGCTGATACTTTTTTCTTCAGCTCTTTCACTTCTTCTTTTTCCATTTTCAACGCAGGCAAAATGTGATAGACGATATGATCCTCCACATCATCCACGCGATCCAGGCAAGCTTTGATTTGCTGGGTCGCTTCCTTCTCGTCGATGACTGTATTTTGATCCAGGCGAATGTCTGTCAGACGGAAAATTTTGTCCTTCGCCGTGACGTCGAGCGTCCGGTTGGTCATCACTCCGAGTGCTTTTTCCTTGGCAAACAGCAAGGCACTCTTGCCCTGCGCATGGCTTTTTTCCAGCAAGGCACCCGACTCGTACATGTTCATCGGAAACTGGATCACGCGAAAATGGTGGTTCGGCGTAATCGCCTCCGCTATCTCCCAGAGCGTATCGAGCGCAACAAAGTCAAATTCCTTTGGATTGCTGCCAAACGAGTTGGCACTGACTCCGTAGCATTGGATTCGCCCTGCCTCGACTTCTTGTTCCAAGTGGCGAAAAGCTTTCCCGATTCGCTCCAGCAGCTCTTCGTACGCTTCCTGCTGCTTGATTTTGTTCATTTTCGCCCACAACATATACCATTCCGGATTGTGCAGCATGTAACAATCGATCATGTCCAGCTGCAAACGCTCCAGGCTGCGCGTCAGCTGATCTCTCAAATACTCGGGATGGATGCAAATCGACATCCCTTCATGTACGGTCGTGAAGTCCTGGTACGGCTTGCCTTCCGCCGTCCGCTTCATCGTCTCTTCAGAGTCCTCGCCGACCACAATGCCTGCCTTGGATACGATCACAAGCTCTTCCCGCTTGATTTTTGCTTCCTCCACAAGCTGTTTCAGGACGCTGCCGATGACTTTCTCCGCGCTGCCGTTCGCGTACATGCTGCTGGTGTCGATCAGGTTGATTCCTTCGAGCAGCGCTTTGCGCAAGGCGTGCTGATACTGTTCGTCCTGTTCATCAATGCGATACGTTCCGAATCCGACCTGGCTGATCCAAACCTCGAAGCTGCCAAACGGCTTGTAAGCCAGATGCGGATTGGCTTGTGCCAGTCGCTGTGTCCCTTCCAGTGTCGCTTTTCCTGTAATCATCCGATCCCCCTGTACCCAACCAGATAGCTTTGTAATGTTGATTCGATGATCGCCAAAAGTTGTTCCTGTTCCGAATGGAGAAAGAAATGGTCGCCTTGCAGCATGTGCATCTGGAACGAAGCACTGGTGTGCTTTCTCCATGCTTCCATGTGCGCCACGGTAATGTCGGGGTCCTGCCAACCGCCAATCGCCGTCAATCCGCAACCGAGCGGCTCTTCCTCCTGGTATTGATACTGCTCGCAGATGGTGAAATCTGCCCGCAGCATCGGCAGAAGCATTTGCAAGATCTCTTCGTTTTCCTCGTTTTCAAAAAGCTCCTTCGGCGTGCCGTTCAGCGTGCGCAGCCCTTTCAGAAACTCGGCGTCAGGCAAGTGATGGATCGCTTCACCCGGATCAGGCAGATGGGGCGCATGCCGTCCTGAAGCGAACATATGCCGCGGCTTGATACCGTACTGGTTGCGCAAATATCTGGCCAGCTCGAAGCTGACCAGCGCTCCCATGCTATGTCCAAAAAAGGCAAACGGGCGATTCAGATGGGGCAAAAGCGCTTCCGCCAGCTCGCGGATCATCACGGACAAGTCGGTGTAGTACGGCTCCATAAACCGATTGCTCCTGCCTGGCAGCTGCACGGGGCACACCCCGATCTGCACAGGCAGCTTTTTTTGCCACTCGCGATAGATGCCAGCATGTCCGCCTGCATAGTGAAAGCTGAATAAAAGCACCTCTGCCTCCGCCGTCATTTTCGGGGAAAGCAGCCAACGGCTCGGGGAAACGTGTGTCTTTTGCATAAGAGATCCTCCTTGGATTGCTAGGGAACGATGTTGATTTTTGCGCCGTCTTTCAACTGGGACTGGCCTTTGATCACAACTTTGTCTCCCTGCTTCACACCAGACTCGATCAACGTCATCTCTGTTCCTTTCAGCGCGATCGAGATTTCCTGTTCAGCCACTCTTGTTTCATTCACGACGTAGACGACCGACTTCCCATTTCGCTCCACAATCGCGTCGGTTGGTACGAGAATGCCAGCCTGTCCTTTTTTCGCAGACACTTCGGCCTTCATCCCGGGAAGCAGCGTGCCTTTCGGATTCGGCACTTCAATTTCCACAGGGAATAGCCTTGATTGCTCAGAAGCGCTCAGGCCGACGTAGGAGACACTTCCCTTGACCTTGACGCCCTGGGACGGGACTTGCAAATCCAGTTGCGTGCCTTTTGGCAAGCTGGGCAACGCTTTTTCGGAAACGTTTACCTTCACAATGACCGGATCGAGGTTAATGATCGTCGCAACAGGCTTTTGCAGGGTGATCGTATCCCCTTCCTGCACGAGGATTTCCGTGACAATGCCGTCGACGGTAGCCTTGATCAGCGTGTTGTCCAAAGCATTTCGGGCGATATTCACCTCGGCTTGCCCCTGCTGGACATTGGCTTTCGTGACCCGCCCGTTTTTATCTGCCTGATTCACCTGTGTGCGGGCATTGTTCAAAGCTGTTTCCGCCTGATCCAGCTGGCTCTGGTACTGATTTTTCGCCTGCAAAAACGCATTGTGGGCGTTTTCCAGCTCGCCCTTCGACATGGCGCGCTGCTCATACAGCTTTTTGGCCCGGTCGTAGTTCGCCTGTGCCAGCTCCATTCCTTGCGCAATCGAACCTTTTGCATTCGCATACGTTTGTTCCGCCAGCTTCAACTGACTTTCGGCCAGTTGCGTGGACGTTCCCATCCGGTTTGCGCTTTCCAGATTGGCTTTGGCGACGGCCAAGCTCGCTTCTGCCTGTTGCAGCCTGAGCAGCGCCTCGGTATTGTCCAGCTTGGCGATGACTTGTCCTTTTTTGACGGCGTCCCCTTTTTTCACGAGGATTTGCGAGACGGTCCCGCTCGTTTTGCCGAGGATGCTCACATCCGTATTCGCGAAAATTTCCGCCAGCAGCTTGTCCGACTCTTTCAGCTCGCCCTCCGTCACTTCCGCTACTTTGACGTCGAGGGAATTTTCCGCTTTGATCATCTCGATCTCCGTACCGGACGGTTTTTCGCTTTGCGCCTGTCCTTTGCTGCTCTCTTCTGTTGCCGTGCTTTGTGCATTGCATCCTGTGATGATCGCAGCTCCGATCAGGCAAACCACACCTGCGTTGATTAGCTTCCTTTTCTTCATTCCCGAAAAGCCCTCCGTCTCTACCCAGACTTTTTCATATCGCGTAAACTTCGCAGCACTGAAATAAACATATCCTCACCTGGCTCCATATCTGGTTCTTGGGTATCAGGAGTAAAAAACTCTTTTTTGATCCGGTACAACAGTTCATACCCGATCGGAACGACGATCAAGGTCAGGATCGTCGAAGTAATCAGCCCGCCGATGACGACAATCGCCAAGCTTTTCGTCATCAAGGCCCCTTCTGAAAAGCCGAGGCAAAGCGGCAAAAGGGCACAGACCGTCGCAACTGCCGTCATGACAATCGGACGCAAGCGTGTCAGGCCCGCTTGGACAACCGCCTCGCGCATGGAAGCACCCGCCAGCCTCCGCTGCTGGATATTGTCCACATAGACGATCGCGTTGGTCACGACGATGCCTACGAGCATCAAAAAGCCGATGAGCGCTGTCGCATCGAGAACGGAGTCTGTCACGAACAAGCCGAACAAGCCGCCAATCGCAGCCAATGGCAGTGACAGCAAAATGGCAAGCGGCGCCGTCGCATTGCCAAACGTGATCAGCATGACGACGTACACGATGAAAATCGCAGCGCCGATGGCGAGCAGCATGTCTTTGAAGCTCTTTTCCATGTCGCTTGAGACGCCTTCGGATGACAGCGTGACGCCGTTCGGCAGCTTTTCCGCTTTGAGCATGGCAAACAGGAAACTGCTCGCGCCGCCTTTGTTATCGCTCGTAATATCAGCCGTAATCTGCACGAATTGTTGCTCATCCTTGCGATTGATCTGGGACTGCACTTTTTCCTGATCGATCTCGACGAAGTCCAGCAGACGTACTTGCTGTTTGCTCGGCGTTTGAATGTAGACGTTTTTCAGCTCATCCAGCGTTCTCGCGTGATTGTCGCTCAGTCCAAAGGACAGATCGTAGTCTTTTTCGTTGATTTTGATTTTTCCGATTTTCGTGTCTGATACTAGGAGGTTCACTTCTTGCGCCACCTGGATCGGCGAAATTCCCAGTTCTGCGGCCGCGTCCCGGTTGACCTTGATGACGATCTCCTTGTTCACATCGTTCAAATTGTCGCGCACGTTGGTCAACAGCGGACTTTCCTTCATTTTGGCCTTGACGATTTCGCGCGCCTCTTTCAACCGTTCCAGGTCCGGCCCGTGCAGGATGAGCTTGAACTGATTGCTTTCATTGCTGCCCGGCTTGGTCAATACCATCTCGGTTCCGATCGGGATATCGGGCTTGATGATGCCCTCCCATTTTTTAATGGCCTGATCGAGGTTCACGTCATCCCCTGTTTTGATCAGCAGAACGGCTTCGTTCGTCCGGCGGATGTCCGCTTCCTCTTCAGAACCAAGGCTGCTCTGTATCGAAGCAACTCCCGGCTGTTCGCGCAATTTGGCCTCGATCTGACTGACCGTTTGGTCGAGGGTGTTGAGCTGGGTCCCTTTTGGCATCGTTACTTGAACGAATATGTATTTGGCTTCCGAGTCAGGCAGCAACCCGTATTTCATATAAGGAAGCAAGGCCAGACTCGCTACGAACAGAACAAAAGACAAAAGTCCGACCGCTGGCTTGTGGTTGAGCGACCAGTGAAGCAGCTTCCGGTACAGATTCGTCCCTTTGCCCGGCTCATGTTCCTTGATATTGCGATTTTTCAGGATGATGAGCTTGGCCAGCAGCGGAACGATCGTCACGGCCACCAGCAACGAGGCGAACAACGAGCAGACGACGGTCAGGGCAAACGGCCGGAATACTTCTCCAATCATCCCGCCGACAAACACAATCGGCAAAAATACGGCAGTGGTGGTAAACGTCGATGAGGTAATCGCGTGGAGCATTTCATGGGTAGCCATCTGAATCAGGCTTTCTTTGCGTTCCTTGTTCAACTGCAAATGGCGGAAAATATTTTCGATCACGACGATGCTGTCATCCACGACCCGCCCGACAGCGACTGCCATCCCGAACAAGGTAATCATGTTGAGCGTGATCCCCATCCAGGACATGAAAATCAGGCTGACCAGGATCGAGGTCGGAATGGAAACGAGGACGATCATCGTCGCTTTCACATGGCGCAAAAACAAAAGGATGATCAGGGACGCCATCACGGCTCCGAGCAACCCTTCCTTGAGCATGCCGTTAATCGAATTTTTGATATCGAGGGACGTGTCGTAAATCGTGGTAAAGGTCAAATTTGGGTACTCGGCTTGCAACCGGGCTATTTTCGCATGGATCGCATCGCCTGTTTCTACCGCATTGGCGTCCCGTGTTTTGTAGATGTTGATGCTGATGCCATTTTGGCCGTTAAAACGGCTGATCGAGTGAGCTACCTGGTCAAAGCGGACGTCCGCGATGTCGCCAAGCCTGACGTAAGCAAGCCCGTTTTTCGGATCTCCCGGGAGAAACAGCTTGGTGTCGCGAATATCTTCTACATGGAGGTAGCGGCTTACGACGCGAATGATCCGTTCTTCGCCGTCTTCGGTGAGCGTCCCGATCGGCATCGCCACGTGGCTGTCGAGCAACAGCTGCTTCAACTGGAGCGGAGAGATTCCGTAATAGTTGAGTGCATCGACGTTCGGCAACACTTTCATTTCTTGCCCTTGCCCGCCGACTGTCGACACTTTATCGACTCCGGCAATGCCTTCCAGCTCTTTTAGCACCGACTCCTTTACTTCGCTGTCAAAGGAGTCCGATCCGCTGTTTTGCTCCTTGTCTGCCACATACAAATAGTAGACAGGCTGACTGCTGAATCCTTGGATCATGACTTGCGGTCGACCTGCTTTGGCGGGAAGCGAGATGCCGGAGACTTTTCGTTCCAGCTCATCCCGGACAGCCTGTACGTCCGAGCCGGTCTCCAAATAAATTTTTAGCACGGAGCTATTGCTGTTCGAGTAAGATTCCAACGCCTTGATGCCTGATACATGACCCAGCTCTCGTTCCAACGGTTTCGTCACATCATCCAGAACGTCTTCCGGCGATGCCTCCGGGTAAGGAGTGCTGACAAGAAGCACAGGAAAAGACACATCCGGCATGTGCTCCACCTTGAGAGACATGGCAGCAACGATTCCACTTATGACGACCAGGAGGCTGATAATGATGATTGCTGTCGAGTTTCTAAGCGAAAAATTCGTGAGAAAGCGCAAGGAATGCCCCCCTTATTGCTAATAAATTCCAATTACTATATTACGCTTAAACGATTTCCCTTTTCAATAAATTTCCATTAAAATTAAAAATTGCTTTTTATTACCTTTCAAAAAATTGTGCGTTTTGGGCAATGCTGCCCCTTCTCCCACGGCATTGCCCAAAAACAATCCCGCTCCCTTAGCTTAAAAAGCCGTGCAGCAGGATATCCCCGATCGCGTGAGCAATCATCGCATACTCCAGCCCGCGCTTCCAGTAAAGGTAGCCAAACAAAATTCCCGCCACTCCGTTAAGCGCGATAGTGCGAATGAACAACAGCGGAGTAATCTCGCCAAAATAAGTGGCGGCCGCTGGCAGATGGCCTAGCCCGAACAAAAAGGCTGCACCGACAATTCCGATCCAGTACATCCAAGCCTTGGGCGAGGAGTGACGCCCAAACAGCTTGCTCAAAATCCAGACGATCAGCGTCATCATGAACAGCCGCACCATGACTTCCTCGTACACCCCGCCCTGGATGGAGGTGAGGACACCTGCCCAAATTGGCGTATTCAAGGCTTGTGCCTTTTCCGTGAGAATCGGCAAGAGCGGTTGGAAAATCAGTCGTTCCAGCAGGTAGATCATGAACGTCCCGAGCAGCCCGAAAATGACCGCTTGCACGATGCCTTGCCTGTTAAAAGTCGCACCGCCAGTTTTGTACATCCAATTTCGCAGGATCGGAGCATCGAGTCCGACCTTTCCTGCCAGCGTCAGTCCAGCCCATGCCAGCAAAAACGCCGAGATGCTGCCCTGCACGACAAACAGCACGATCACGGCGGGCAACGGCAGCGGCACCACAGCGAGCGCATCTCCCACCATCGCTAACAAATAAGGCGTAGCCGCGATAAAACCGATCGCACTGATCCCTGCCAAGAGCAAGGCAATTTTCACATTTTTCATCGTACTCTCCCCTTCCGGATTTTTTTGGCAAAGTAGTAGCTGCTCCCGATAGTGATCACAATCGTCGCCACGACGACCAGCAGCAGCGCAAACGAGTGGATCGGCTGCGGCAAAAAGGCAGTGAGGACAATGAGAATCCCGCCGAGGAAAAATACGCGGGAACCGAAATGATGCGTCATTTTCCACACTTGTTCACTGCCCAGCGCCCATGGCGTGCGTATGCCGATCAAATAATTATGGCGAAAGCGCGGCATGAAATTGCCCATCGTGATAAACAGAACGCCCAAGATCAGCGTCACAAAAATGGATATGTTTACCATATATCCGTAACCATATGCGATGATCAAACCGTGGATGACGAGAAGCGCAAACATGAGCGTATTCAAGATCGCGTCTTTGCTGCTCTCGAACTTTTGGTAGTTCTGCCTGCGCCAGAGCGAGGACACGAAGATAACGACCATCATGATCGGAACAAACGAGACACCCAACAGTTTGGGGGCAAATCCATTCGGCTCGCCATTCATGCCCCAGTGAATGGTCATTTTGTCAGGCATGGATGGATAACAGATCAGCCCCATCGCCACGCTGATCAGAAAAAACAAAATCGTCAAACCCGAGATTTTCATGTTATGACTCCTCTTTCGCATGAAATTGGATGACCCATTTCAAGAGATCTTGAAACACGGTGGTATTCAAGGAATAATAGATGTTTTGGCCTTTTCGCTCGTCGAAAACCATCTCCGCCTGTTTCAACAGATTGAGGTGATGGGAAATGCTCGGTTTCGTCATTGCAAAATGCTCGGCGATTTCGCCAGCCGTCATGTCTTTCTCCCGCAACAAGTCAAGCATCTTTCTCCTTGTCGGATCAGACAGCGCCTTAAACGCATGATTCATGGACATAGTTCATCGATCCTACTTTCGGAACATCTTTATTAGATATTTAGAAATTTATCGAAACAACTAACCAAAAAATACCATGGAAAATATACCCAGTCAATAGGTAAAAAGATTCTCATTATCCATAAATTGTATGTTATAACTGCACAAAAACCCCGATCATCCAGCTTCCTGCGGGAACGAAGCATCGTTCCAGGAAGTTGGACGGTCGGGGTTTTACCGTTTCCTTCTGCGCTTATCGCTTATTTCACCAGATCACGCATGATCTCTTCCACTTTCACATCGGTCGTGATCAGCTTTTCTTGTTTCATCCAGTCGATCAGCGTCTGCCACGACTCGGCTGTCATCGCACCGAACTTTTTGTCGCCTGCGTCCATCAGCGGGATCAAAATATCGAGGCTTTTTGTCTCGATGTCTTTTTCCAACGGGAACTCCGCGGCTTGTTTGGCGAGCAGCAAATCGAGCGCTTTTTCCTTGTTGTTTTTCACGTAGTCTTGCCCTTTAGCAATCGCGCGCAGGAAGCCTTCTACAGCCTGTTGCTTTTTGCCCAATGTGTCGTCGCTCGTAGCCAGCACAAGCTCATAGTAGTCCGGCACACCGAAGTCGGATGGCTTGATCACATTGACAGGCACACCGTTTTTCTCCAAAATGAGCTGCTCGTGATTGATGTAGCCGCCTACTACCGCATCGACCTTCTTCGCGGTCAAAGCCGGAACGATGTCAAAGCCAATATCGGTGAAGGACAGGCCGGAATCGTCCGCGCCAGCATGCTTGACGACTTGGCGAACGATCGACTCGTCGAGTGGAATGGACGGATAGCCGATATTTTTGCCCGCCAGCTTTTGCGGACTGTCGATCTCGCCGTCTTTGCGCGTCATGATTACATTCAATGGATGGCGAACGAGCGCCGCTACAGAAACGACAGGAATGCCTTCCGCGCGCGCCTGAATGAGCTGCGGCTGGTAGCTGATCGCCAAATCTACTTTTCCTGCTGCCGCCATTTTCAGCGGATCGTTGCTGTCAGAAGGCATTTGCAGGTTGACCTTGAGGTTTTCTTCCTTGAAAAAGCCTTGTTCCTCTGCGGCGTACAAGAAAGAGTGCACGGCGTTCGGGTACCAGTCGAGAGCTACTGTCAGTTCGGCAGGCTCTGCCGCTTTTTGTCCCGGAGTAGCTGTTTCCGGCGCAGTCGTGCCTGCTCCGGACTGATTGCCGCACGCAGCAAGCCCGGTGGCAAGCGTCAGTGCCAAAAGCGTTTTGGTCCATGTACGAATTGGTTTCATCGTTGTTCTCCCTACTTTTCTCACTTGGATGATTGGTGTTTGTTTTTTGTGTGCGGGGAAAGCTGGCGCTCGATCCGGCCGACGAGCCAGAACAGGAGCATTCCCAGGACGGACAAGAGCAGCACAGAAGCGAACAAAGCTGGCGCCTGAAAATTGCCGGACGCCCGTCTGCCGAAGTAGCCAAGCCCTTCGCTCGCCCCCAGCCATTCGCCGATGGTTGCCCCCGCGACGCTGTAAGTCGCGGCTACCTTTAAGCCGCTGAAAAAATGCGGCAAGCAGGACGGCAGTTGAAGCTTCGTGAATATTTGCCAGCGGTTGGCGCCCATCGTCTTGATCAGCTGCAGCATCTCTTGATCGGTGGAGCGCAGACCATCATACGTGTTGACGACGATCGGAAAAAACGTAAACAAGATCGTCACCGCGATTTTTCCCGATAAATCGTACCCGAACCATAAAATAAATACGGGTGATAATGCTATAATTGGGATCGTTTGGGATATGACGATATACGGATAGACCAGTCGTTCGATCAGTTTGCTCATGCTCATGGCAAAAGCCAGCAGCACACCAAACACAATCGAGACGGACAGCCCGAGCAGCACTTCTTTCAAGGTCGCCCACAAGTGCACACCGAGCAGCGACTCGCGCAAATCCCAAAGCGCCACAACAACCGTGCTTGGCGGCGGCAAAATGAACGGAGGCACGGCAAATATGCGGCAAACGGCTTCCCACGCGGCGAAAAAGATCGCGATGGAGATGCCGAACCAAATTCCTCTGCTCATCTTGCCTCCCTCCCCAGCAATTGCAGCTTGGTCTGCTCAGCTCGCAGCAAGCCCCAAATTTCTTCGCGCAAAGCCAAAAAGGCTGGTTGATTCCTGCTCGTGACAGAGCGAGGACGCGGAATGGTGACATTCAACTCTACGGGTGTGCGGATCGGCTTGCCGAGCAGGACGATCACACGGTCTGCAAGCAGGATCGCTTCGTCGATGTCATGCGTAATCATCAGCATCGTGCTGCCGGTTTCCTGCCACTTGTCCATCAGCCACTCCTGCATGTCCAGGCGCGTAATTCCATCCAGCGCACTGAACGGCTCGTCGAGCAACATGAGATCGGTACCGGACAGCAAGGCACGCAAAAAGGAGACGCGCTGCCGCATGCCGCCGGAAAGCTGGGCCGGATAGGCATCCGCCCAATCCTGAAGTCCGTACCTGGGCAGCTCCTGCCGCACCCGCTGCTGCGCTTCCTTTTTGGACATCCCTTTGATTTCCAAGGGCAACGCCGCATTTTCCACAATCGTGCGCCACGGCATGAGCAAATCGCGTTGGGGCATATAGCCTACTTGCCCCAACCGCTCGTCCATCCGTGCCTCCCCTAGCCGGATTTCTCCCTGATCCGGCTGCAAAAGTCCTGCGATCAGCTGGAACAACGTGCTTTTTCCGATCCCGCTTGGCCCGATCATGCTGACGAACTCGCCTTTTTTCACCCGCAGATCAAAATCTTCGAGAATTGGCGTATGGCTGTACGAAAAGCGGACTTGGGAAAAAGCTAGTTGATCGCGCACGGCCACATTTCCTCTCTATAGGCCATATCCCAGAACATGTACTCCATCTTGGACGTATTGACGAAATACTCTTCCAGTCTCGCCAGCTCCTGCTCGTTTTTGCCCTCTGCCAGCTCGTTCATGATGTCGAGCAGCCAGATTGCCAGCTGCCCGAACTCATCGGAGCTGTACATGCGCACCCACTCGCCATAAAGCTCGTGATCGACTGCCCCTTCGACCTGGGCCAATCGCTTGCCGATCTCCCAATAGCTCCACGTGCACGGCAGCAGCGAGCTGACCAGTTCTGCCAGCGAGCCTTGATGCGCGACACGCAGCATGTAGCTGGTATAGCCGAGCATGACAAAAGACGGCTCTGTCGCTTCCAGCTCCTCGCGGGAAATTCCGAAGCGCGCTGCGTATTGGCGGTGCAGCTCCATCTCCGTGTTCAGCGTCGACTCCTGCAAAGCGGCAAAGCGCGCGCTTGTTTCCAGATCGTATGCTTTCACGCTTGCGAGCGCAAACATTTTGGCGTAGTCGATCAGGTAGATGTAGTCTTGCTTCATGTAAAATTTGAATGCGTCCACTGGCAATGTCCCGTCACCAAGTCCGGTAACAAACGGATGCTGGTGAACCTGCTCCCAGATCGGAGCCACACTGCGCAACAAACGGTCTGTAAAAGTCGCCATGCTTCCTCACTCCTTTGCTTCCTTCGGCGTATTGCACCAACTGGCGATGAAGCGGGCCATGATCTGGGCAAACTGGACGAGCTGGTCAGGATCGATCGATTCGTCTACGGCGTGCGCATGCTTCAGTTCGCCTGGCCCGAACAGGACAGCGGGGATTCCGGCATGGGCGAACCAGCCAGCGTCCGTGACCGTTGGAGACATGTCCACGACGGGGGCCGCGTGCAGCTCGCGCTCATAAGCCGCTTGCAACTGGGCGAGTGCCGGATGATTGGCGTCCAGCTCCAGGGAAGGGAAAATTTCTCCCCGCTCCTCGATCATGGAGCGACCGCCCCAGCGAAACACGGGTGGATGTTCCCGCAGCCACACATCGGCCGCCGCCGCTCTTCTAATATGATCCTCGATCTCGCCAATCATTTGCTCATATGATTCGTTCGGATAAAAGTGAACCGTAATCCACAAGGCGCAACGGTCGGCGATAAAAGCCGCGTGTCGGCCTCCTTCGATGACGGCCGGGTTGATGGTGTTGCTGCCGGCAGGAAAACCGGGATACGCTTTCATCACAGCCCAGTCGCGCTCCAGCTCTTGCAGAGCCGAGATTACCTTCATCATTTTCTCAATCGCAGAAGCTCCGCGCACTCGTCCTCCGGCATGGATCGTCTGTGCCCGCATGCCGTCGTGCAACGTAGTCGGGCTTTCAATCGTAATCCAGCCAGTGATGACGCCGCCCTGCCCTTGCATATGCAGGTTGCTCGTGTCGACGACGACTGCGTAGTCAGCCTGGTAGCCGCGTTCAATGGCAACGAGCGTCCCCGCCTCTCCGGCTTCCTCTCCGATCACGGATTGGAACAGCAGATCGCCTGCCAGCTCGACGCCATGCTCGCGAAGCATTTGGATGGCGAACAAACTCGCAGCGAGCCCGCCCTTCATGTCCGCGACCCCGCGTCCGTACAAGCGACCGTCTGCGCCGAGCGTCAGCGAAAAGGGCGGATACGTCCAGCCCGTTTCGTCTCCAACCTCGGCCACATCGATATGCCCATTGACAATCAGGCTGTTTGCCCGCGCCGAATCACGGCCCGAAAGACGACCTACCACGTTGTCGTCGCCGGGGTAAACCTGGAAGCGATCCACCGCAAAGCCCATGTCTGCAAGCTGGCTTGCGATGACGGATTGCGCCTCGTCGCTGTTTCGCGCGGGCGGACTGACGGTCGGCTGGGAAACGAGCTTTGCCAACAGGGCGAACAGCTCGTCCTTGCGATTGGCGATCGACTCTACCGCTTCTGTCAGACGATCCACGCTACTCAATCATCCCTTCCACCGGGCTGCTCGCTTGCGCGTAACGTTTTTTCGGGATGCGTCCTGCCAAAAAGCCTTTGCGTCCCGCTTCTACGCCCAGCTTCATCGCTTCTGCCATCAAAACCGGATTGTCCGCGAGAGCAACAGCCGTATTCAACAAGACACCGTCTGCGCCCAGCTCCATTGCTTTCGCGCAATCTGCCGGAGAACCGATTCCCGCATCGACGATGATCGGCACTTTGGCGTCCTCGATGATGAAGCGCAAGTTGTTTTCGTTGACGATTCCCTGGCCAGAACCGATCGGCGACGCTCCTGGCATGACGGCATGAACGCCTACATCCTGCAAGCGCTTGGCGAGAATCGGATCGTCGTTCGTGTAAGTCAACACGATGAAGCCTTCCTCGACCAAAATTTTCGACGCTTCCAATGTGCCGATCGGATCAGGCAGCAATGTTTTCGGGTCACCGATGACCTCTACCTTGATCATGTCGCACAAGCCGGACGCTTTCGCCAGGCGGGCGATGCGCACCGCTTCCTCGGCTGTATAGGCTCCTGCTGTATTTGGCAGCAGAGTGAATTTTTTCAGATCGAGCTGTTCCAAAAAGTTCGGTTCTTGCGGATTTTCCAAATTCAGTCGGCGAATGGCGAACGTCAAAATTTCCGCTTCCGACACTTCCACCGCTTTCCCTTGCGTTTCCAAGTCTGCGAATTTTCCAGTCCCGAGCAACAAACGGGAGCGAAACTCGTAAGGTCCAATTTTCAAAGTATCCATGATGATCATCCTCCTCCGACAAAATGAACGATTTCGATGCGGTCTCCATCGGCAATCGGCGTTTGTTCATACAGGGAGCGGTCGATAATTTCTCCGTTGCGCTCCACGACCACGATTTTCTCTTGCAGGGAATACGAAGCGAGCAAAGCGCGAACCGTATTGATTTCGGCCGAAAGCTCTGCTGTTTTTCCATTCAGCACAACAACCATTGTATTCCTCCTTCTTGGTGGCACTTGCCGAGGGACAAAAAACGGCTTCCCTCGCCTGCCGGAAGTCACTCCAGTCAAACGGTGGAAGCCGTATACGTATCCAAACGGACAGATGGAATAAAAAAACCATCCGCCGTGGGATGGTTGAGTTGATCTCATCAACTGGTGCGCATCCTCTGCGAAAAATCTCGCAAACGACCGCCCTAGTGAAATCGATTCATATACCTCTTCCTCCGCTGGCATGACCCAGGTCAGGTTCAACGGTCAGTAACACACTCGTTACAATCTCAGCCAACGACGCTCGGCCCCCGTTTGGTAGTAAACCTATGCAATTGTCTTACGTTCGAGTATTACAGTACCACTCTATTTCGGGTTTGTAAAGGTTTCCTTGTGCATTGCTTCCAGTTCCGTCAGGCAGCGCTGTGCCCAAGCCGCCATTTTTCTCAGCTTGTCCATCTCGCTCTCCATGGCGATGCGCACAGATTCTTTGTACTCGGGCACCTCGCCGTTGTAACGCATCACTGCCGACACCGGGGCCATGAATTTTTCCAGATAAGAAAGCGCTGGACGCTGGTGGAACAGCGGCACGTCTACTTCATAGGAAGTGTGCAGATCGCCCTGTTGCGGGTACTTCGTCACCGCCAGCACTTTGACCAAAAGTTTTGTATCGTGAATTTCCAGCACTTCGGCGATGTATTCTCCTGTCCGCTGTTTGACGCGGACTTTGTCTCCGGGATTCCAGAACATGATAGACTCCTCCTTGCATTGTCGTTATGGTTGCGCGTCGTATTAAGCCAGCAGCTGGGCAAGCAGCTTGCGCGCGTGGGCAATTACTTCGTCAGCATGCGGCTCGGACTGTCCGCCGCCTTGGGCCATCGCCGGGTTGCCGCCGCCTTTTCCGGCAATCAATGGCAAGGTGTCTTTGATCAGCTGATTCACGGCGACATTGACTTCTTGCCCGCGTGCAAACACAAGCTGGGTTTTGTCGTCTGTTGCAGCCGCGAGCAGGCAGACGGCATCTGGAGCTTCCGCGACCATCAACTGGGCAAACTGCTGCAATTGCTGGATTGATTTGTCCGGGAACACACGGGCGATCACGCGCGCGCCACCCTCCCGCTCAGCCGTGGCGAGCTGTTTTCGCACCTCGACCTCAAGCAATTGTTTTTCCACTTCGGCGAGCTTGGCTTTTAGCGAATCGCGCTCGGACAAAACACGCTCCGCCTGGGCGATCAGCTCGGCCTCGCTCGTGACGAGCAGCTTGGCCAGTTCGCGGACAGTCGCCTGCTTGCGCGTGTAATCCCGCAAAGCGCGCAAACCGCAAATAAATTCCAGGCGGATGTTCCCGCGATGTCGCTCCCAGCCGAGGATTTTGATGGCGCCCACTTCACCCGTGCGCGCCGGATGGGTTCCCCCGCATGGATTGTAGTCGTATTCGGGGATGATGACGACCCGGACGTTTTCTGTCACGGTCGGCTGCTTTTTCAACGGCAAGCTGGCAAGCTCCTCGTCGTCCACAAAACGGGCGATGATCGGATGATTTTCCAGCACAACCTGATTGGCTCGCTGCTCGACAGCTTCCCATACATCAGCCGTCAGCTCATCCAGTCGCACGTCGATGGTCACGCGCTCTTTTCCCAAGTGAAACGCAACCGTCTCCGCCTGGGCGACTTCCAGAAACGCAGCGGACAAAATGTGCTGCCCGGCATGCTGCTGCATGTGATCAAAGCGGCGATCCCAGTCGATTTGTCCCGTTACTTCCGTGCACTCTTCCGGAAGGGGCACTTCCAGCCGATGGCGCACTTCGCCGTCTACTTCCTCCACATCCACGACCCGACATTCGTTCAAGCTGCCGAGATCGGAGGGCTGTCCGCCTCCCGTCGGGTAAAAAGCCGTCTGGCTCAACACGACATATGGCGTGCCATCTGCTTCCTGACCGCGCTTTTGTACGTGTGCCGCAAACGTTCTCGTATACGCATCCTGGTAATAAAGTCTGTCTTCCATGTTTGCTCCTTGCCGCCGGAAGGAAAAGACAACTGCTTTTTTCGCATTCCGGCCGTTTTCTCCCGCCAGGGGTTCTTAGTATACTGGTACCATACAGATCGAGGAGGGGTTATCCTTGAACAAAAAAATGTTTACGCTTGCAGAAGCAAACGAATTGTTGCCATATGTACGCGAAGAGCTATCCTTTTTGCAAAAATCGAAGCGCTCTTTCTATGAACTGTATCAAAAACGCGAGCAGCTCAAAAAACAGCAGCCCCTCGATGAAGGGGCGATCTTTTCCCTGGAATGCCAGCTTGAGTTTCTCGAATTGGAAGCGAAAATGCACGTCACCCAATTAATCTCCAAAGGAATCCAGGTCAAAGACATCGATATCGGTCTGTTTGACTTTCCAGCGATGATCGACGGAGAGGAAGTGCTGCTGTGCTGGCGCGAAGGCGAGGAATCGATCACGCACTATCACGGCTTGCACGATGGCTTCATGGGCCGCAAACCGATCGTGTAACGGCCGCCTTTTCCTTTAGCCAAACAGCCGATCCATCTGCTGTTCGCGGACGAGCCGTTCCTCGGGGCTTGCCAAGTCGTATTTTTTCAACAGGTGAAACAGCTCGTTCAAACGCTCCTGGTCAAGCTCGCCTGCAAGCATGCTCTGAAATTGTCCGACCCGCTGTTCCGACAAATAGGGGGCTTGCTCGGCGAGCTTTTTTTGCACATCCTCTTTGCTGTGATCCAGTTTGCATTCTCCCATGGTTTCTCTCCTTTTCCGGTATTTACTCCCATCATACCACGATCATCCCCTTTCGAAAACGTATCCGCGCCGCCACAAGTGCCAGCTGGCGCATGTCCTGTGCCACTGCGTCTGAGCGCATCTGCCCCCGGCTGCCCTGCATCTCGTTTTGTCAATAAAAAGGGGCTGTCCCAAAAGCCGATTTCCGACTGAGAGACGCCCTTTTTGTCTTTCAAAAACGTGGATACATCCACGGTTTCAATTGTTTGTTTGACGTTAGCTAGTCTGCGCTTTTGGGACAGCCGCTTTCACCTACGCCCGCTTGCGGACCCGGAAGTTGCTTTCGATCAGGAGCCAGTTCTGCGGAAACGGCAAGCCAAGCTTCCAGTAGCTGACTCCGCGCAGCCCCAGTTGTTTGACGAGATCAAATTTGGCCTGGATAGATCGGGCATCCTCGAACCAAACCTCATGCTGCCTGCCTTCTTCATCCATATAAGTGAAAAACGGGGCTTGCGCGCGGTAGTCGTAGCGAATGACGGCGTTTTGCTGCGCCGCCAGCGCGATGGCAGCCTGCGGACTTAACGCTTTTGCCGTCGTCCCTTGCTGGAAAGGCAGCGTCCAGTCGTAGCCGTACAAATTTTGTCCCATTAAAATCTTCTCCGCCGGCATTTCCGTTATGGCGTACTGGAGAACCCGCCGCACCGGGCCAATCGGAGACACGGCCATCGGCGGTCCGCCGCTGTAGCCCCATTCGTACGTCATGATCACGACGAAATCGGCAATTTCCCCAATCGCCCGATAGTCGTGCGCACTATACCATCTGCCCTGCTGCTCTGCACTCGTCTTTGGCGCCAAAGCGACGGAAACCATCATCCCCTGAGCATGTGCGCGATCGCGTGCGCGGCGCAAAAACCGGATGTACGCCTCCCGATCCTGGGCCGGAAGCGCCTCCATGTCAAAGTGGATGTCTCCCATACCCAGCTCGCGCGCGGTGGCAAAAATGTTGTCCAGCAGCTTGTTTTGCAGCTCCTGGTTATTCAAAACAAGACTGCCCAGTTCCGTGCTGAACTGCCCGCCCTCCAGGTTCGTGACGACGAGCATCAAGACGACCTGGTTTTCTTTGGCAATAGCCGGGAAATCGTTCAACGTCGGACGGGCCAGCGTGCCATCCCGTTTGATCCGAAAGCTGAACGGCGCCAAATAGGTCAAATGCGGTGCCGCGGTGCGCACATCGGCTTCCAAGGCTGGCGGCACTGTCTGGCGCGGCTCCACATACGCATTGAAATCGGCCGCTCGGCGCGGGCGGGGTGGAATGTACAGGCGTTGCCCGATTTGCAGCGGGCGGTATTGCGATATCCCGTTAACGCGGGCCAGCTCGGCGGCACTGATCTGATAACGCTGCCCGATCGTGTACAAGGTGTCTCCCTGCCTGACCCAGTAGTAACTGCCAACAATCGGAATCACCATCGCCTGTCCCACGACAAGCTTGCCTGGATCGGGCAGCTCATTTGCTTTCGCAATCGCCTCGGCAGTCGTCCCGTACGTCGAGGCAATCCCGGTCAGTGTCTGTCCTTCTTCCACTACATGGATTTGCATGAGCCTCCCCCTTCGCAAAATGTCTCTCTTTCTTTTATTCAAGGCGAAGGGGATAGGTGTTTGTCTAGACGAGTGTTTTCAGCACATCGTACAAATAGCCGACAGAGTGCAAGGCATAATGCCTGCTTTCGACCGACCCGCCACGAAACACAAACAATGCGGGAACGCTGGTAATTTGCAACTGCTCCGCCAATGCCGGAGCCAGATTAATATTGAGCTGGTACAACGGAAGCTCGGGCCGCGCTGCGCTGATGACGGAAAGCATCCGCTCCGCCAGCTTGCAAGTGCCGCACATCGGTGTGTAAACAAACAGCGCCAAGACCGCTTTTTCCTGGCACAAACGGGCGAGCGTGCTTGTGTCTATGTCTTGCATGGTGCGGGAGTCTCCTTTTTTCTCGGATTCTTTATGCTAGGCAGGTCGCGGCTTTTTTGTCAATGGATGGGGGGAGGAAAGCTCATATCTATTATTCTGCGAGAAGGATTGATCGTGGTTCGTTTCTTGCTTACAATGTCCGTAATGAAGCAGCTCATCCTAGCTGTTAGTAAAGACGGGAGGTTTTTTATGATGGGAAAATACGGAGATACAGCACTTATGACCATGAAGCTGGTTGAATCCCAAGAAGCCAGTAGTCCACTGGAAGCTTGGGAGAGAGCGTCTATCCATATGTTTGGAGCAGGTACAGCTAGTCAGAAAAAGGGTTGCCCGAAAAGTGCATTTTTCGGACTTTGTGAAGAGGGATTCGTTCGTGGCATTGAGCCTGGAAGTTACACAACCTCAGTGGACAACAAAGCTTACGCCCTTCAAGCAGTTGAATGGCTAAAGAAAAACCCTTCTCTTTCACCAAAACCAACCCAGTTGTGGAAAGCGCTTCACATTCCGAAAAGCCACAACAATCAGATGGATGTTGTCCTCTCGCTGTGGAATCATGGCTATATCGATCGCTAGAAAAACGCGCGCCTCTTCTTCCTATGATCAAGAGAATCCCCCTCTCCTTGCAAAAGAAAAAGCACCCCGTCAGGTGCCATTTATCTGTTCCGCAATTTGCTCACGATAATCGGGATCGCGATTAGGGTAATAACGATCGGAAAAGAAACGTCACCGATTGCCGAGATGAGTTCCACTTGGTTCAAGCTCACTGCTTCCATGATTTCCCTCCTCTTTCCTCTATTAGACTTCCTATCCGGAGCAAAGTTGCGTAATCAGCATGATTCTGTCCATCGCCGTTCTTGCCCAAAACCTGGGGTAAGGTACTTTTGGGGCATCTCATCTATAAGTATGATGGAGGAAAAACATAAGGTGGCTCTCATGAAAAGCATCACTCTTTTCTTATCGCTTTTCCTGCTGGTTGATGAGCCGTATTTGTCATCGGGCAAAAAGACTGTCCACGAAGACAACATCCCGTTTACAGATGATTTTGGCCCGATCACGATTCCAAACGATGCCGCCTTTGTGATGGGAGATAATCGCTTGAACAGCTATGACAGCCGCTCTGTTGGACCTGTACCCATTGCACAAGTGATCGGGAAAGCAGCCAAAAAACTCGCAGAAAAGCGCTGATTTCAGGCATTGGTTCATTGGGCTTATATGCCTCTTTGAAAAAATAAATGGAATTAACATAATTTTTTTACATAAATTGGTGATTTTTTCCCTCTCTTTTACGACTTTTTAGTAGAGTGCTTGTTTCACTCTTCTATTCCTGTCAAAAGGAGGTGATCTTTGTGAAAAAGGTTGTTGCGATGATTTTTACCGCTGTGATGATCATGTCGATTTGCGGCAGTGCTCTCGCTTACCAGGGAACTGGATATTTGCCGCTGCTTCGATAGAAATGCCACCCGGGTGCTGAAAAAGCACCCTTTCTTTTTGGGAGATTTGACATGCGATTGCGATTATTTACCCGCTATATGGAAAAATGTGTAATATGCGTCTGAATCGGCGTCTCTTCCTGGCAAAATCATTTTGACATAATGAATATTATGTAAACAAAAACTTTACTGTATGCCTTCTCTCTCTTCCCCCGATTCCTCTACCGCGCGATATCCAGATGATGGTATTGTGCTACAAGTAAGCATACATTCGCTTTTCAAATTTTCATCGCAGAATTGACAAAAGGGAGAGAGCCTACTGAAATTCAGATTGCTATTTTTCCTGCCATTGCTCGTTTTACTACCCGCCACCTTCGTTGGTGCTTTGGCGATGAGCGTGCATGAAGTCCCGCCCTCGATATGGCTGCAAAATATAGTCGTATTCATCATTGGCGGGAGCGTATCCGCACTCATCCTTGCCAGAAACAGACACCCCCATGCAAATCGATCGCGGAACATTATCCTCACGATCGCAGTGCTCTTTCTTTTCCTGCTGCTAACCTTCTGGGACAGCGGCATCGACAATGTGCACCGCTGGATTGCGCTCGGTCCTTTGCGTTTTCATGTGGCCAGCATCGTCATCCCCTTTTTCATTATGCAATTATGGCGACTATTGAAAGCCGAAAACTGGTGGTTTTCCTTTCTGCTGACGGCAGCAACGTCCTTGCTGTTGTTTTTGCAACCAGATGCCTCGCAACTTACTGCCTTCACTGTCTCCATGGCTATTCTTTTATGGAGTCGAGCAGATCGAAGCATCCTTCGTTTTGTCGTTGTGGGCCTGCTCTTTATTTTCGCAGTTATATCGCGGATCAATCTCGATCGCTTATTGCCTGTTCCCTATGTCGAAAAAATTTTGTACCTGGTTGTTGACATGGGAATGGTTTGGCTGCTTGTCGAAGTCCTTTCCATTTTCGCACTGATTGCCCCTTTTCTGTTGCTGCATTCTGCGCATGCCAAAATCGTTTCCATCGCGCTCGGCGTGCATTTTGCTGTGCTTTTCCTGACAGCGCTTTTCGGCAATTTTCCTGTACCGATCATCGGATACGGCGTCTCGCCAATGATTGGGTATATCATCGCCTTGACATCGATCATACGCGCAAGAAATGACCTGCCTTGCTCATAGCGCAGGTCATTTTTTTGCTAAAAAGCATCGAGCAGTCAAGCAAGCTGACGTTTGGGTGCAAAGCCGCTCCCACTCCATGTAAAGCTAACTTGACACACCACCACCTGTAAAGTACACTTTACGTAAAGTTAGCTTTACAGGTGGTGTATGATGAAAAATCGCGTTCGTGAAAGACGTCTGGAGCAAGGCTGGTCACAAGATGCGTTATCGGAAAAGGTGGGTGTTTCACGACAAACGATCATTTCTTTGGAAAATGGAAAATACAACGCTTCCTTGATCCTCGCGCATAAGCTGGCACAAGTATTCGGCTGCATCATTGAAGAGCTGTTTATTTTTGAAGGAGATGAGAATATATGATCGATACCTATTTCGGTTTGTTCGGTTTGCTTGGCGGGCTGATCATCGGCTTATCCGGTCTATATTGGGGCAACAAACTGGCCGGGAAAAGGCGTGGATTGGACGAACGCCACCACCTGATCCGCACGAAGGCAAAATCGTCCTCGTGGATCATCACGCTGGCAGCCGTCTACGTTCTGTTTGCCGTTGCCATTTTGAATCCGGGCGTCTCGCTTGCTTTTGTCCTCGCGATGATCATACTGGTGCAGTTAGGCAGCTGGTGCTGCTTCATCTTTTATTACCAGACGAAATATTGAACAGGCGAACACTTGGGCATTGCCTATCCGCGACAAAACCCGCCGCTTGAACAAGAGGGACGGGTTTTGTTCTGAGAAGCGCCCCATATACAAGGCAGAGAACGTCTCGACTTTTTTCATAAAAGCGGGGGTTAGCGCCTGTAATCAGCACTTTTCCCCCGAAAAAGGGAACCACGCTCATGGCTGCTTCCATTTTTGCTTAATCTATCCCTCCTGCTCCTGCATCGTCTCCATCATCGTATAAAAATAGCGGCCATCGCCAGTCTGGAAGTAGCGATACCACGCCTCCAACGTGTCCTTTTTAAACAGATCGAGCAGCGCAATCACTTCCCGCGCCAATAGCAGACTGCCAGCAGCGCTGGTCGTGATCAGATTGCCGTCTACGACGATCTGCTCGTCCTGATAAAAGGCAGCGCCTTTGTATGTCGGACAAAACATCGTCAAATAATCCAAGCTGTTGCTCGTATGCTTACGCTTATCCAATAAACCGGCATTGGCAAGGGCGGCCGTCGCTCCACATATCGCTGCCACATTGCCGCCTGCATGCAGCAGTTGTTTTGCTGTCTCGACGATTGGAGCATGCTCGGGATCATTCCAACGGTCTGCTCCCGGCAAGAGCAAGATCGCGGCGGTTTTAAGCGTGATCTCATCGACCGTCACATCCGGTACAACCGTCATGCCGCCCTTTGTCGTGATCGGACGTTTGGAAGCCCCGACCGTTTTGACAGGAAGACGGCTCCCCCTGTTTTTAAAATATTGACCCGAGTTCAACTCGGCAATTACCAAGCCAAGCTCCCAATCTGCCATCGTATCCAGCACGTAAACGTAAGCGTACTTCATATGATCCTCCCGGGGTTTCTCTGATTTCTCCACTGATAAGGGCGTCGAATCCTTGTCTATACCGAATTGTAAACGTCCAATGTTGACAACAGCATGTCAATGATCTCTCACGTCTGCCCCCATTTTTTTATTGAGCTTGTCGGCTATATCCATATCAATCGGAGAAATGCAAAAAAGAGGAGGAAATCCCGTCAATCTATAACTTTAGTTAGGCCTTCAAAAACATAAAAATTGGTACAATCGAATAGCCCGTTGTACATTTTCTCTCTTTTACTGTTGATGGAACGCCGTGTGCGATGAAAGTCGCCCGCACGGTGTAGGCTCGAACGAACACCCTCACCCACAGAAGGGGATAAGTCGGGAATAGCTATCAAGTGATTATGAGACCTGCTCAAATTTTGGAACCTGCTGGACTTTCGATTAGCCAATCTCCAGTCATCATCAAATGCGGTGATTATACGTACTGGTCGTATACACCTTCGACGAATGACCTTGTACTGGTTGTCGTCGCCTTTGATTCCAACAACCAGGAAGTCAAACGCTGGGAAGTTCCAGGTTATCGGTATACGCTCGACATTGGGATCGACAACCAAAATCGAACCGTAGTGTTCTACATGTGGCAAAAAGCTCCCAACTATCCAAACGGCTCCTATCCTGTTTCTTTGACATGGGATGAGCTGCGGATTAACTAACTTGCCTTCAACGCCCCTCGGGATCACCCGGGGGTATTTTCTTATCTGAATAGGCGTACTGCTTTCATCCGGTGCCATTCCAGCAAAAAAGCCGACGCCCCTCCAACGGGAACATCGGCTTTTGCCAAAACCTTTATCTGGCGATCGTCGTACCAGCCAGCTCTTCCGTCACCGTGCACACAGCGGAAGAATCCCAGCTGCCTTTCCCTTGCGCCTTGGCTGCTTCATACATTTGCGCCACGGTGCCGCCGACGAGGACGGGAACGTGTTGCTCGCGAGCCGCAGCCGCGTACAGTTGCAAGTCTTTGTGCATATGATCGAGCGAAAAGATCGCATTTTCGTACGTGCCATACAAAATATTCGGGCCAAACACAGACAGCACGCGATTGTGGGCGGAGCCTTTCTCGATGACGGCGGCAAGCTTGTGCGGGTCCACTCCTGCTTTTGCCCCTACACTGAATGCTTCGCCAAGAGCGGCCGTGATGACAGCGACGACAGAGTTGTGACACAACTTGGCTACCTGACCGGAACCGGACTCTCCGAGGTAAAAAATTTCTTTGCCGATTCCTTGCAAGTACGGCATGATCTCGGGCAGCTTGCTTTCATCTCCCCCGACCATGATCGTCAAGGTCCCTGCTGCCGAGCCTGCTGGCCCGCCGCTAACCGGGCAATCAAAGTAGGAAATGCCCCGCTCAAGCCCGGCCTGATTCAACCGTTTGGCCGTCGCCGGATCGATCGTGCTCGTGTCAAAGACGAAGCTGCCTGGGCGAAGCTCGGCAAAAAGTCCGGCCTGTCCCAGCATGACCTCCTCCACGACAGAAGGGCCAGGCAGCGAGGCGAAAACAACCTTTGCCTCGCTCCCTATCGCTTGCACGCTGTCTACGACAACGGCCCCTTTTTCCGCAGCCCACTCTTTTGCCGCCGGACTTGGATCATACGCGTACACTTGATAGCCTTTTTGCAACAGGCTGCCGATCATCCCTTTGCCCATTGCGCCGATGCCAATGACTCCAATCGTCGCTTCCATCTCTCTTCCCCCTATCTATCCAGAACTTATGGCCGGATGTAAACCGTCTTCGTTTCGACATAGAAATCGAGCGCGGATTCGCCCTGCTCTCTCGGCCCCAGGCCGGAGATTTTTTTGCCGCCAAACGGAAATTGCGATTCAAAATGGGTAGACGGCATATTGACGTGCGTCACGCCTGACTGGATACCTTTCACAAACTGGAACGCTTTTTGCAGATCGTTGGTAAAGATCGTGGAAGACAAGCCGAACTCCACCTGGTTTGCGATTTCCATGGCGTGATCGAACGAATCGACGTCAATGACCGCGATCACGGGCGCGAAAATCTCTTCTTTGGCAATCGTCATCTCCTGCGTGATTCCGGTAAAGACGGTTGGAGCGACGAAGTAACCGTTCGCCAAATCTCCGTCTGTCAGCCGCTGGCCGCCGCATTCCAGCACGCCGCCTTCCTCGATGCCTTTTTGAACATAATGCAAATACAGGTTGAGCTGATGCTCGTCCACGACCGGGCCGTTATGGCTTTCCGGATCGAAGCCATTGCCAACTTTCAGGCTGCGTGCGCGCTCCACCAGCTTGCGCTTCACTTCCTCCGCCACTTCCGGTACGACCAGGACGCGGCTTGTTCCCGTGCACCGCTGTCCGTTGTCAAAAAAGCCGCTGGTCACGATGCAATCGATGGCAAGGTCAATATCTGCATCCGCCAAAATGATTGCCGGGTTTTTCCCGCCCATTTCCGCCTGAATTTTGCCGCCGCGGGCACCGACCGCTTTTCCTAACGCCAAACCGACCTCCGACGATCCCGTAAACGAAATCCCTTTGATCAGCGGATGATTGGACAGCTCGTCCCCGATTACCGAGCCAGGACCAGTCACCAGATTGACAACGCCTTTTGGCACGCCGCTTTCAATCAGGAGTTCCGTCAGCTTGACGCTGATCAAGGAGGTGTTGCTGGCAGGCTTGAAGACGACTGTGTTGCCCGCGAGAATAGCCGGAACGATTTTCCACAGGCCGATTCCGAGCGGGAAGTTCCACGGCGCGATAATCGCGAAGACGCCAATCGGCTCGCGCACCGTGTAGCCCAGCACACGCTCATCAAACGAAGGGACGGTTTGCCCCGTCAAACGAGTGGCTTCTCCTGTCAACTGCTTCATGGAGGCAATCGTCTTGAGCACCTCGCCCCGCGCTTCCCGCAATGTTTTTCCTACTTCGCTTGTAATGATCGCAGCCAGTTCTTCTCTCTGCTCTTCCAGCAGTCGAATGAGCGTAAACAGAAACTCTCCGCGCACCGGAGCCGATTTTTTGGCCCAGTCAGGAAAAGCTTGTGCTGCCGCTTCGATGGCAGACCGCGCATCCAGTCCATCGGATTTTTGAAAATAGCCGAGCACCTCGCTCGTATTGGCAGGGTTCGTGCTAGGAAATACTTGTCCGGTATGGCTATCCACCCATTCACCGTTGATGTAGTTCTTGTGCGTTGTCGTCATGTATGACTCCCACCTTCCGTCTTCGATAACCATATTGTATAAATTCGAAATTGTTTATACAATGTAGAGGCACACACAAATAAAATGAATTTTATATACATTTCTCTACACGGAAGGTGCCTACATGCATACTCTTTCCTACTTGAACGAAAAGTTGAGTGCGTGGCTTGCCATTGCACCTATGTCGATCTGGGTTCGCCTCCCGCGCGACCGCCAATTTCGGCTGGCGTATACAGTGACGCCGTCAGCTGCCGTCGCTTTCGGGACCTTGCTGACCGCTCCCGCCACGCTCCCGGCTCATGAGCAAGAGCGCTACCGATATGAAGAAATCGAGGACAAACATTTGCTGCGGTTCTTTTTCGCTGAGGAAGGACAAGCGCTCATCTGGTTGGACTCGCCCTCGGAAGCGGCCTCCACGTTGACGGATGATCAATGGGAGCTATTGTGGCTCGGGTTGAAGCTACATCTCGCAGAAGAAGCGATTGCGAGCAAAAACGCCGAATGGAGCAAACTTTTGGCAGGCATCCGCTCGATTTCCGGTACGCTTGATACCGAAGCGATCATTCGTGACATCATCGGCAATGCCCTGTCCGTCATCCCTGCCGCTGACGCCGGACTGCTGCATTTGTACGATCCTGCCATCGACCGCCTCGTGCCGAAAGCGACCGTCGGCTTTCACGACACGCTGTTCAAAGACTTTCGCCTGAAAATCGGCGAGTCGATCGCCGGGAAAGTCTTTTTGGACGGACAACCCCGCCTGTATCGCTCCCATCCCGAGACGACGCAAGCGATGAGAGACATTTCCGCGGACAATTTTCACTCGTTGAACCACGCGAAAGACTTGCAAAATTTGAACGGGCTTTTATGTGTGCCGATCTCGATTGCCGAAAAGCGAATTGGCGTGCTCGTCCTGCACCAATTTCACCAAGACAACGAGTTTACCGACTACGACCTCGCCCTGTTGCAAGGCTTCGCCGATCAAACCTCTGTCGCGCTGCAAAATGCCGAGCTGTACGCCGAGACGAAGCAGGCGTATGAAAACATGGCGACACTCAGCGCCCAACTGCAAGCCCGGCATGATGATCTGATCAAGCGCAACAAAATTCACGAATCGATCAAGCAAATGTCCCTGCAAAACAAAGATGCGGCCACAATTGTGAAGGCACTGTCGCGCATGACCGCCAAGCCCATTCAGTTCGTAGACTGGCTGGAAGAGGGCCACGAAGCTTTTGCCCAGCTCCCCTACTTCAACCGCGACGAGCTGCACACTTTGCTGGCTGGACGTCGCCACCCGCTTTTTGTCCACTTGTATTCCGCAGGGCGTGCGGACAGCGAATACTGTTACCTGTATCCGCTGATCAACGGCAGCGTGCTGCTCGGCTGCCTGATCATCCCTTCCGCCAAAACAGGCTTGTCGGAGCTGGCGAGAATGACAATTGAGCAAGGGCGGTCCGTGCTCACTCTCGATTTGGTGAAAAAGCAGTCGATCAGCTCTGTCTTGTACAAGCGTGCCCACGACCTTTTCCAGGAAGTAATCGGCAGCAAAGGCAACGACCTGTTGGAACGCGCCCGCACACTCGGACTGGTGCCGCACGCCCACTACCTCGTGGTCTACGCTCATCTGAGTCACTGCCACGATCTCGCTCTGCTCGAAGCCAACATCCATCGGCTAGTGAACCGCTGGAAGCGCGATTTTGCCCCTGCACAAGTGCTGACCTACGGCTTTCACAATCACGTCACACTCCTGCTGCAAATGAATGGAACAGAGGAGCGAAAAGCTTTGAGCGAGCAACTGCAAACAGCCGTGGAGGAATGGGAGCGGGCCCAGGAAGCGTCCTTGTCGATTGGAGTAGGCAGCATGATCGAAGGCGTCGAGCATCTGGGCAAAAGCTTTGAGGAAGCGAGAAAAGCGGCGCACTACTTGGCGGCACGAAATCGCAGCGGTGTCATCCATTACGCCGACCTGGGCGTCAATCGCCTGATGCTCAACCAAAGCCAGGCTGACATTGACGCTTTTGTCGCCGACGTGTTTGCTCCCTTTTGGGCTGAGCCACAAAAATATCAGGAGTGGGAGCACACGCTTGTGACGTATATCAAATGCAGCCAGTCGCCGCAGCAAACCGCCCGCGAGCTGCACATCCACGTCAACACGCTCTATCAGCGGCTGAAAAAAGTGGAGGAACTGCTGGAAATCGACCTGCACCGTCCCGAAGACTTGCTCAAGGTCCAGCTCGCCTGCCATCTCCGCTACGAATAGCTTTTTCGCGCAAAGAAAAACCAGACTCACTTCGACGTGGGTCTGGTTTTTTCGTATCGTTTTACTTGCGCAAGGAACGGCGCAAAATTTTGCCTGTGGTGTTTTTCGGAAGCTCCGGCACGATTTCCACCTGGCGCGGCACCTTGTATTTCGCCAGCTTATCCTGGCAAAAGGCGACGATGTCTTCCTGCGAAACCGCCACTTCTTTTAGCGCGACAAAAGCTTTGACCGCTTCGCCGTGCACCTCGTCGGGAACTCCGATGACCGCCGCCTCGATCACGGCAGGGTGCTGGTACAGCACTTCCTCCACTTCACGCGGATAGACGTTGTAGCCATCGACGAGAATCATGTCCTTTTTGCGGTCGACGATGTAGACATACCCCTCCTCGTCCATCCGCGCCATATCTCCTGTGTACAGCCAGCCGTCCTTGAGCGCGGCCTTCGTATCTTCCGGCAGCCCCAGGTAGCCGAGCATGACATTCGGCCCTTGCACAGCCAGCTCGCCTACCTCGCCCCGCGGCAATTCGTTGCCTTCCGGGTCGACGACCTTGTTCAAAACATGCGGCAAGTTTATCCCGACCGAACCGGGCTTTCTCGTGCCGCGCAGCGGGTTGAAGGCTGTTGCCGGAGCAGCTTCGGACAGCCCGTAGCCTTCCAGTACCTTCACTTCGTACTTGGCTTCGAATTTGTGCAGCAGCTCGACAGGCATCGATGCGCCACCCGAGCAGCAGAGACGGATCGAAGCGAAATCTTCCTTCGTCGCATGCGGCAGTTGCAGCATGTAATTGTACATCGTCGGCACCCCGGCAAAGCAGGTCGCCTGTTGCTCGCGGATCGTATTGACCACTTCGACCGGGTGGAAACGCGGGATGATGATCATCGCCGCTCCGTAGCGAATCGGACCGTTCAGGCACACCGTCATGCAAAAGACGTGGAACATCGGCAATACCGCGACTACCCGATCTTCCGGGATCAGCTCGAACAAAATTCCCATCGCCTCTGCGTTGGAGGCCATGTTGCGGTGGGACAGCATTGCCCCTTTTGGCTGCCCGGTCGTACCGGACGTGTACAAAATGACCGCCAAATCGTCTTCGTTTCGCTCCGGCTCCACAAAGCTGCCGTCTCCCGCTTGTGCTACCTGCGCCAATGTCAGCTCGTCGCCTGTCGCTTCGTTGTAGATGAGATGTGTCAAATGCTCCAGTTGTTCCTTCAGGGGTGTCAGGACAGGTTCGAGCGTAGCAAGGGCAATGACCGCTTTTGTCTGGCTGTTGGCGAGAATGAAGCTGATTTCTCGCGGCGTGTAGATCGGGTTCATCGGGACAACGGCCGCACCCACGCGCAAAATCGCGTAGTAAGCGCTTACAAAATCGGGTCGATTGTCCATGATCAGCGCTACAGCGTCTCCCTTGCCAATCCCGAGCTTGGACAAGCCTTGCGCCAGCTCATCGACCCGGCGGTTCAGCTCCTGGAAGGTAGTCGTCTCCCCCAAAAATATGTAGGCGGGATGGTCTGGGAAATTTTGCGCGCTTTGCAGCAAATTTTCGTTCAAATGATACATCGCTCATCTACCCCCTTTTCAGAAAATTTTAACACCTGAGACGAGCATGATAAAGCTTTTCTTTTAGGAAATCGTGGGGATTTGCGCTGCTGTCGCTGTCTTGTTTTCTTCCCGTTTGGCAAAGAGCAGGAACAGCACGCCGCAACCGACAAACAACAAGGCATTTACGATCATCGCCTGGCCAAAACCGATGCCCACATTGGGCGCTGCTTGCACAATCGAGCCTGTGACGAGCGGAGAAATGATTCCGGCGAGCGTAACGAGGCTGGAGAGCGTGCCCACCAGCAAACCTGTGCGCTCCGGCAACATGCTGCTGACGATGACAGAGGCAGCCGTCCCTACGGAAAAAGCAAACCCTTTTCCCAAGCAAAGCGCAATCAGCACGAGCGGCAAAGACTGTACCAGCGTCACGGCGTAGAAGCAAATTCCGCCCAGGATGATGGACGCTCCTCCCACCAGCACGTACGATTTGCGATAACTCCGATGTTTTTTGTACAGACGATCGCCTGTCCAGGAGATCAAGATCGTCATCAATCCGGCCAAAAGTCCCATGCCAGCAATCGCGTAAGCCATTTGTTGATTCGTCAGGTGAATCACTTGCACCAGGTAGACAGGTTCCCACACAGCGGCAAAGGTTGTGCCCCACATTTGTGCGAAATAAATCAAAAAGCTGAACAAAAAGGTGGATGACAGAAAAACTTTGGATAAGTCCGACCATTTTGCCTTGGGCAGTGCTTGCACAGTCTTCGCCGCCTCGATGCTGACTTGCGGCCTGTCTTTGCCGACCCACAGCCAGATCAAAAGCCAGATCAGGCTGAGCGCACCCATGAACGCCCAGGCAAACCGCCATCCGTTGCTGTCAATGAGCGAAACGATGAGCGGTGCCGAAGCGACTGCCCCTACAAACGCGCCGAAGTTGACCGTGGAGTAAACAAGCCCGCGCTTTTCTTCGGGAAACCATTTGTTCAAGTGGCTGACGACTGTCGCCCAAAATGGTCCTTCGCCAATTCCGAGCAACACCCTGGCGATCACAAGCATCGGCAATCCGGCAATGGCGTAGGCGCCAAACTGGATAACCGTCCAGGACAAGGCCATGATGGCGAGCATCTTTTTCGTCCCGATCCGGTCGGACAACGCCGCTCCCAAAATACCAGCGATCGAGAAAAACCAGAAGAAACTGCTACCGACAAGTCCCCATTCTTTCTGGGACAAAGAAAATTCCGCCATAATAGGAACAGCCGAATAACCCGCAATCGTTTTATCGGCGTAGTTAATCATGTATAGCACGAACAGCATGATCATGGTGATTCTCGCCATCATCTGAATCACTCCATTCCAATAGGTGGGGGCAAGGCAATTACTCAGTCTTTTCTCAACCTCACGCGGCCGATTCCATCCTCGATCTCAATCACGGTTCCATACGCTTCACTCATCGTTTTCAGTCCTTGCAATATCTCGGGATCTGCACTCAACCTCGGCCAGCCCATCCGGTAGACAGGCTCCTCGAAGCCGAGTTCAATCGGGTGCAGCTCCAGCTCGCTTAGCTCGCCACCCTCCATTTTCCAAAGCGGGATGACGGACTGCCACACTTCTTTGTGCACGCACAGTCCGCGCGTATAGCCAGCGCTCATCGCTTCCAGCGCATCAGCGACGTTGTGCGAATGGTCCAGTCCGTATTGCTCGTAAAAGTCCGCTGGCTGCGAAGTGACAAGCTCGGTTTGGAACACGAAGTCTCCCAGACTGTAGAAGATCGGGCGGTTTTTGTAGATTTCAATGCCGCGCAACAGATGCGGGCCGTGTCCGACGACCGCGTGTGCCCCGGCGTCGATGCACGCTTTGGCAAAAGTCGGCAAAAAGTCGGCAGGCACTTCTTTGTCCAAGCCTTTCATCTCGTGCGCGTGGATGCTTACGACGACGTAATCCGCGCGCCGCTTCGCTTCCCCGATTCGTCTGACCATCCTGTCCAGATCGCGTGGGTGCGGCTGTGTCGATGTTCCCGCCTCTTCCCCTGCCATAAACCGGGAGGCACCGAACAAAAACACGTCTTTGCCCGGATGATTCATGAAGCCTTCCTCGATCAGCACTTTGCTGAAAGCGTTAATGTCTGTCGAATCCGCCAGCTCTTGCAGTTGGGCGAGCTTTTCTGGCGGCAGATGATGGGTCATGACATAGCGCATCGGGTTGACGCCCGGCCGTCCGATGCTGTCTGCACGCTGCTCTCCCGCCGCCCACCACGGATGAAAGGTCGATGTCGCCGCGATCAGCGCGACTCGGGCCGACTCGCATTCGAGATAGCGGGGAGCAGAAGCCTCCGCCAGATTTTTGCCAGCTCCGGCATGGACAAATCCGTATTCGTTCAGGTGGCGCTCTGTCGCTTCCAGCCCGCCGTACAAATAGTCGAGGGTGTGATTGTTCGCCCATCCGATCATGTTGAAGCCGTAGTCTTTCATCACTTGCAGCGATGACGGCGGCGACATGGCCCAGGTTCCGCCGCTTTGCGCACTCGGATACCCTTCGTTGTCATGGACGGTCGTCTCCAGATTGGCAATGCGCACATCAGCGCGCTGAAGCAAGCTGGCAATCTCGCGAAAAGCATTGTCTCGATAGGGCAGGTCGCGGGTGATGAAGCTGTCTCCCGTCGCTGCAAACCAAACAGGCACAGACATGAAAAGTTCCTCCTTTATGAGTCGCGTAATGGCTGTTTCAATAAATCGTGAAGTCGTCCTCCCCCTCTCCCACGAACGAATAAAGCGTCGAGCTGATTTCGTCATAGTGCTGGAGCCTTTTTTGCACAGAGACGGGGTCGTGGATCATGACGCCTTTGACAAGGGCATTCAGCACAGAGAACAAGGTAGGCATGCCGCTGGTGGCGACCGGCTGCGGCGTGGAGATTTTCAACAACAAGTCTGCCGCCTGGCTGATCGGGGCCAGCTCGCCTTCGGTAATCGCCAGCACCTTCGCGCCCAAAGCTTTTGCCGAGTTCACCATCGCTACTGTTTCACTCGGATGGCGAGGAAAGGACAGCGCAATCACAAGCCACTCCTGATCCCGCTCGGTCAAAAAATAGTCGGCATTGTCTACCGCTCCTGTGTATAAATGGGTGTTGCCCTTGATCGCGTTTAAGGTAGAAAACAGCCACTTCGCCGGGATGTGGCACCAGCGAAAACCGACGACAACGATGCGGTTGGCAGAAATGATGCTCTGCACGGCCTGGTGCAACAACTCGTAGTCGATCTGGTGCAAAGCTTGCTGGAGGTAGGCGATATCGGTTTCCATGACTTGGTGGGCGTAATTGTTGCGCGTCAGTGCCGCCTCCGTGTCGCGGTACTTCTGGATCGGCCCTTTCGTCTGCTCGCTGGTCAAGAGCGATTTCTTGATCTCCTGCTGCAGCTCGGTATAGCCGGAATAACCTAGCGCGTAGCAAAAACGAATGACCGTCGCTTCGCTCGTATTGGTCAGCTCGGCGATTTTTTTGGCTGTGTGGATCGCGAGCAGGCTCGGCTTTTCGAGGGCGATTTTGGAGATGATTTTTTGGCTGGCTGTCAAGTTTCCATACTGCTTGCGAATCCGTTCCGTTATGAGCTGATCCATGCCGGAAAACTCCTTTGCGGTTGCTTTGCGAACCTATTTTCAAGAATAGTATATATCTTGAAATAATTCACTTCAATACATCTTAGAAAATGTAGTTTATCCTTCATTTTGAAGCGAAAAAACGCATTTTGACAGGAGTTATTGCGCTTTTCGCAAGGCAAGATTGCAGGCGGAAAAACCGGGGTGGTTTGCATGCCGCCTCCTTTTTCAGCCGGGCAAAAGTTGATTGAAAAAGAAAAAGACCGTCGCATCCGGCATGGAGTGCGGCGATCTTGCGGTTGTCTGTTGTGCTAATATAACCTCAAAATTTGAATCTGCTGATCTTCCACTGTCGCGTTGTACTCATGTGTCCATGTTCGTTCCAGCTCGCTTGGGCTGGAGAGCTTTTGCTCGATTCCTTCCGTCAACTCCGCACAGGAACGTCCCAGCACGCCTTCGACCGCTTCTTCAACCGTTCCCTGCTCGTTCATGGAAATCCGCAGCTTCCGCGCATCTGTTCCGATCGTCAGCACATAGGAAATCACTTGCCCGCTCTTTTCCTCGCTTACCGTCACCGTTCCTCCCGCAGCCACAATCGAGTCGCGCAGAGCTTCGACGGTTCCCTGCAAATACCCCTCCCTGATTTCGGAGAGCAGCGATGCGGAGCGCTGGCGAAGGAGGCCAGGCGACAAATCATGCGATTCAAAGTAAGGGATAAGCCCGTCTTTTGTCTCCTCGAAATAGACGTGAATCCCATCCTTGAACCCGGTCAGCAGCTTGCCGAGCACAGTTCCGCCAATCATCAATTCTTTACTGAACATGTTTTTGTATTCTGTCCAGACAACGTTCTCCGGCTGGTAGCCCAAAGTTCGCAACGCTCGAAAAAGCGTACGTTTGTCCTGGAATGACATCGAAAATGTCGTGCAGTGGCTCAAGCGAATCCCTCCCTGGGCTAAAAATCGATATTTCTGCCGACTGCCTCCTCGCGAGCGACTCCATCTGCCACGGCATTTGCCGGGCTTGCTGGGCTTGCCAGGCTGGCGCGGACGGCAAACTCTTTTGCCCACGAACGCAGCTTCTCGATTTCCTCCCGCCTGGCTTTAGCCAAGGGAACTGTGCGCTGCATGGCCAGCAAAATATCTTCCGTGTCGATATCCCGATCTTTTTCCTCGGGATTACTGCGCTTCGCAAAAGCATCGATCAGCCCTTCATGGAGCGAAGCCTCAATCTCGGCACCCGTCAGGCGTATGCCTTCCCCCCAGTATTTCTCGCCCGATACTTCGACGAGCCTATCGATGTCAAAACGGGCCGGGTTGCGCTTCAGCCGCTCCAGGTGGATTTTGAGAATTTCTTCGCGCTCTTCCGGTGTAGGCAAGTCCACAAAAAAGATTTCGTCAAACCGTCCTTTTCGCAAAAGCTCTGCTGGAAGCTGCTCGATCTTGTTGGCAGTCGCGAAGACAAATACAGGACTCTTTTTCTCCTGCATCCAGGTCAACAACGTTCCAAAAATGCGCGTGGCGACTCCCCCGTCGGAAAAACCGCTGCCCACGCCGGACAAGCCTTTCTCGATTTCATCGATCCAGACGATCGACGGCGATACGGCTTCACACATCATGAGCGCCGAGCGAATATTCGCTTCGGACGAACCGACGATGCCCGCGAATACCCGTCCCAAGTCCAGGCGGAGCAGCGGCATTTGCCAAGCAGCCGCCACACTTTTCGCACACAAGCTTTTTCCGCAACCGGGAACGCCGACCAGCATGACCCCTTTTGGCCACTGGATGCCGAACTGTCTCGCTTCCTCCGAGTACGACGCTTTTCGTCTCAGCAGCCAGCGCTTCAAGTTTTCCAGTCCGCCGATCTGCTCCAGGTTCAATGATTCTGTCGAGATGTATTCCAGAACCCCCGATTTTCGCACAATCTGCTTCTTCTCTTCCAAAATGGTAGAGACATCGCTTGCGGATATTCCGCGATTTTTAACCAGCGCCTTCGCCAAACAGTTCTCGATCTCGTTGCGCCCCAAACCTACGGCGGCCCGGGCCAGCGCTTCTATGACTTCCGGGGATTGGTCGATCACGATGCCCGGACGACCGACGTACGCATCGGTAAAGCTGCGGATGATTTGCTTTACTTCATCCAGGTCAGGCAGAGGCAGGTCGAGAATCGTGATCTCATGCTGCAGCTCTACAGGAATTTCCAGGGAAGGAGCGATGATAATCGAATTGGAAGGGAAGCCTGTCCGCGTCTTTTGCGCAAATTCGCGAAACGTTCTGATGTTTACATGCGATCCGCGCAGCAGCGGGTGCAGATCAAACCATAAAAACAGCGTAGGCTCTTTCGCCAAATCTTCGGCCATCGTCAGAGCGATGCGAAAATCTGTGCTCTTGTGGTCAAGCTCTTCCCCGTTCAGCACAAGACCTTTTGTCGCTGTCCACGTCACAATCCGCTTGTTCAGGCTGGCGCCAATCCCTTGGAACACATCGAGCGCCCGCTCCTCTTCCGATGTAAAAATGTACAGGATGCTGTATCTGGCGCGAATCAAATACTCCACTTCCTTGACAAAATCTTGCAGCATGTATGTACTCCTCCTACAGCCATGTGTACAGGCTCGATTGAATATTCGCGGTAGGAAAACCAGTCAGATGCAAGGAACGCTCCCCTTGAACCAGTTCGACTTTTCGTTGGGGAATCAACTCTTCCGGCGTGATCCGGTTCGTCAGCACAATCAGTTTCTTGCCATGCCAAATCTCCTCCGACTGCGCCTGATAAGGCCCTGCAATCGCCACGTCAAACAGAAGCAAGGCTTTGCGCTTTTCCTCGCAACGCAAAATTGCTTCCGCTGTATAGCCTGTGAACAAAAGGACGGTGCCCGAGTGAACCTGGCGAAACGACTGAACCAGCCGCCTTACTTGCTCCGGCTGATCCAGCGGTTCTCCTCCGGAAACGGTCAGTCCGTCAACTGGCAGTCGTCCCAGTTCTTGCCCTAAAGAGTCTGGTTCATAGAGCCGACCGCCTTGCTTGTCCGGGTGCGTATTCGGATTAAAGCAGCCGCGGCAGCCGATGGAGCAGCCTTGCACCCAGACGACAGCACGGTTGCCTGGTCCGTTTACCCTGCTTTGCTTGCATATTTCATGGACTCGCAATGACTGCGCCAACATGCTCTCCCTCCTACAAGTCTAGCTGCCTTCCTGTCGCACCTGTCTTTCTCGGTACTTGCCCGCTGTCGTTGTTGCTGGCCGCACTTGACGGAAGCTCAATTTCCCGAATGACCACCCTTGGCTTTTCACTAGGTGCGTGTTCCTGAAGTTCGGGACGCGGCATCATCCGCCCATCGCGAATAAGAGCGGGTGTACCGGGTGAAGCAGTCTGAAGAGCTTCATCCAACGCTTGCAAAAAATGCGAGACAAACTCTTCGGGGGAATCCTGAAAGCTTTTTCCGTCCAGCTTCAGGCGAACAGCGTTATCATGGACGGTCCCGATCAGCAGAAGCAAGCCTTCGCCATTCTTTCCGCTGCCGACGATGCCAAGCTTTTGGATATCGCGCAGCCGACATTCCATCCGCACGGCTTCGTGCCGCTCCTGCATGACGATGCAGACGAGCGCGTCCTGTTTGACCAAAAAGATTTTGTTGTTGGGCTGCACATGTCGCCAGCTCTCGAAATCTTTGTACAGCGCCTTCACGATATCTTTTGGCGTAATAATCCCGATTTCCTCCAGCTCAAACAAGGTGGCATCGTCAATTTTCGTATGTACCTTGATCCGGCGCTTCATTACGAACTGCAAGTAAACAAGCGCGGAAAGGCCGATAAACAGCGTAGGCCCGACAGAAAGCTTTGTGATCAGGCTGAACAAAATCAAGCCAGCCATGCCAATTTGGGTGTACGTGATCACTTTGATTTTTTGTTCTCCTGTCTTGCGAAAAAACGAGAACCCTTTTCCGGGCTGATAGTCGGCAAGCTGGTTTTGCAGCATTCTTTTAAATTTTCCAATCGCCCAAATGCCAGGTACAACAAACACCAACCCCAACAGGAGCAGAAGAAAATTGCCCGTCATGATGCCGAACAGTGACATCAATCCGAAAAAGGCGCTGGTGATCCAAAGTGTCCTGATTTTCTTGTGAATCTCTGCAACTGCTTCGTTCTGGTTTTGCAAGTTTGTGCCCAACCTCCACTCCATTATTTACTACTTTTTTCCTATGCCTATTATAGTAGAGACAAGAAGGTGAGTAAATAAATCGGTGCCAGCAAAAAACCCCCACCAAAGTGAGGGTTTTGCTGCAAAATTCTATTGTTCCGCTTTGCGCTGTTTTCTCAATGCGTAGCGGTGCTTTGCCTTTTCATGCTGGATGCGCTCTTCTTCCGTCTCGGGAATGACAGCCGGCACTAACGTTGGCTTTCCTTGGTCGTCGAGCGCGATCATCGTCAAGTACGCCCTCGCTGTCATTTTCTTTTCGCCCGTCAGCAAATTTTCCGACTCGACCTTGACGAACACTTCCATCGACGTGTTGTGTGTCCAGGTGACGTATGCTTCCAGATTGATCGCTTCGCCCGTTTTGATCGGCGCGAGAAAATCAAAGGAATCGCTGGAAGCAGTGACGACAGGCTTCCGGCAATGACGCATCGCCGCTATGCAGGCGATTTTGTCGACGTACGCCATGACTTTTCCGCCAAAAATCGTATTGTGATGGTTCGTATCCGGCGGGAACACGAGATCAGTCAAATAGGTTCGGGATTGTCCGGTCGGGCATGCTTCTGTTGCCATCTGTGCTGCTCCTCTCGTTGCCATCATGCGATTATGCTTTTTGTGTCAAACGGTCACGCACAGCATGCGTCGCCGCCACCATGTTTTTCAAAGCTTCCACTGTCTCTGCTCTTCCGCGCGTCTTCAGACCGCAATCCGGGTTGATCCAGAATTGGGCTGGTGGCAATACTTGCACGCCGCGCGACACCATCTCTTCGATCTCCGCGACAGCCGGAACGCGTGGGCTGTGGATGTCGTATACGCCCAGGCCGATTCCTTTATCGTACGTGCAAGTCTCGAAGACGGAGACAAGCTCGCCGTGGCTGCGGGACGTCTCGATCGAGATGACGTCGGCATCCAGCTCGCTGATGACGTCGATGAAGTCGTGAAATTCGCAATAGCACATATGCGTGTGAATTTGCGTGCTCGCGGCAACTGTCGAGGTAGCCACGCGGAACGATTTGACGGCCCAGTCCAGATACGCCGCCCTGTCTGCCTGCTTGAGCGGCAAGCCTTCCCGCAGCGCAGGCTCATCCACCTGAATCATGCGGATTCCCGCCGCTTCCAGCGCCTCCACTTCTGCTTGCAGCGCCAGGGCGATCTGTTCGCACACCTCTTGGCGGGACACGTCATCGCGGACAAATGACCAGTTCAAAATGGTCGCCGGGCCTGTCAGCATGCCTTTTACTGGTTTTTCCGTCAACGACTTGGCGTATACGCTCTCTTTGACGGTCATGGGAGCGACGAACTGCACATCGCCGTAGATGACAGGTGGCTTGACGCAACGGGAACCGTACGACTGAACCCAGCCATTTTTCGTGAAGACGAAGCCGTCGAGCTTTTCCCCGAAATATTCGACCATGTCTGTCCGTTCAAACTCGCCGTGGACAAGCACGTCCAGCCCGATCTCTTCCTGAATCGCAATCCACTGCTTGATTTGCTCCGCGATGAAGGCATCGTACTGCTCGACTGTCCAGTTCCCTTTTTTGTACTGCTGTCTGGCCTGACGAACCTCTGCCGTCTGCGGGAAACTGCCGATCGTCGTTGTAGGCAAAAGCGGCAGCTTCCAGGCGGCTTGCTGGATATCGCGGCGCTCGTGGAACGGCACGTCGCGTTTGGCTTCTGTCGTCTCCAGCGCTTTTCGAGCCTGCTGTACTTTCTCCCGGTTTCTCGCCGGAGACTCGGCCAGGCGGAGCAAGTCCTTTTCGTTCTGGGCAATTTCCTTCGAGATAACATACTTTCCAAATCGGAATCCTTGGACTAAAAGCTGCACTTCTCCCAATTTTTCGTCCGCAAAGGCTAATGCCGCTTGAACTTCCCCAGGCAAATCGGTTTCTGCTTCAACAGTGACGGGAACATGCAAAAGGCTGCTCGATGGCTGTAGCCAAATCCGGTCCGGGTCGACCACATTGCTGATCGTCTTGACCAGCTCCCACTTTTCCTCCAGGGCCGAGCGCCAAATGTTGCGGCCATCGATGATTCCTGCGCCGAGCACTTTTTCCTGCGGGAAACCATGTGCCGTCAGGTTGGCCAAATTCGCTTTTCCTCCGTGGACAAAGTCCAGGCCCAAGCCTTCCACTGGCAGCGCGATCAGCTCCTCGTACCAATCCACCACTTCGAAATACGTCTGAACCATCAGCTTGAGGTGTGGCAGCGCCTGACTGAACTGTTCGTACACCCGGCGAATGAGCGCTCTGTCCTGCTCGGAAATATCTTGGACGAAAGCCGGCTCATCGATTTGCACCCATTCCACGCCATGCAGTTCGAGTTCACGAAGCACGTCCACGTAAAGCGGCACGATCTGATCGACAACGCGTTCGAACTCGTCTTTCGCATATCCTTTCGCCAGCTTGACAAACGTGTACGGCCCGACAATCACCGGCTTCCCGACGATGCCCAGCTGATCCCTGGCCTCCAGGTACGCTTTCAGCGGCCTGTTCTCTGCCAGCACTGGCGGGCGTTGGCCAAACTCAGGAACGATGTAGTGATAGTTCGTATTGAACCACTTGGTCATTTCGCTTGCGACAGCTTCTTTGTTGCCGCGCGCCATGGCGAAGTACGTATCGAGCGGTACCGGGCCGCCATCATAGGCAAAACGCTTCGGAACGAGTCCGAACATGACAGCCATGTCCAGCATGTGATCGTAGTAAGTAAAGTCGTTGACGGGAATCCACTCGATGCCTTTGTCTTTTTGCTTGATCAGATGCTGCTGGCGGATTTGCTCCATTTGCGCAAGAAACGCTGACTCTTCCAATTTGCCTGCCCAAAAGGACTCCAATGCTTTTTTCCACTCCCGGTCTTTGCCGATTCGCGGATATCCCAGGTTGCTGCTTTTCATGAGCTTTCTCTCCCATCCATTGAAGGTATTTGTAAAGCCAATCAAAAAAGGCACTTCCAACGGTCAAAAAGAACGTTAGAAATGCCAAATAAGCACTGCGATCACAGCATCCTAACACCTCCCTATCTCCCGTAGGTTAAGCAGTGTTGTCGAAACAGGCAGGTCTCCTGACTTGAGGATCACGATCTGCACAACGCCTTCCCAGTCCGTCTCGACCAGTGGCTTATCGCTGTGCAAACTCCCCTCATACAGTGGCGGGACCGTGTCGGATTCTCACCGACTTCCCTTTTCATCCTTGCGCCGATTTTCGCGGCCAAGGAACCTGTTCCCACTCATATGAAATTGTCGGTATGAGTGCATGTGCTCTCGCATCTAGCAAAAGAGCACCTTTCTCCTTACAGTAACACGTAAACCAGTTTTTGTCATGCTAAACTATTTCCACTCACCAAAATTATTTCAAAGTTCAGCCTGATTGCCTCTACTCTGCCAGCTTCCCGGTTTATTGCTTGGTCAGTCGCAGCTCCTGTGCCCGCAGAGAAGGTTTGCGAATCATGTAAATAGTGTAGCCGATCACAGCGCCTGCAACAGCGGGCAGCATCCAGCCAAGCCCGATCGTATACATCGGCAAATAGCGAGTAAAGAAGTCGTTGATGACGGGAAGCTGGGCACCTGCCGCGTTCAGTCCGTCAAACAGGCTGATCAGAAAAGTAGCGAGCAAGCTTCCCTGATACACCTCTGGTCGTCCGCCAAATCCTTTGTGCATAAACGTTAAAAAGACGAGGGAAATCGCAATCGGGTACATGGTCATCAAGATCGGAACCGACACTTTGATCAGCGCCGTCAAGCCGATATTGGCGACGAGTGTACTGAACACAGCCAGAATGACGGCAAACTTTTTATACGAGATCGCCGGAAACAGCGAATGGAAAAACGAAGAGCAAGCTGTAATGAGACCGACGCTGGTGGTCAGGCATGCGATCGTAATCATGAGGCCGAGCAAAACGGCGCCGTAAGAGCCGAAGTAGTAATTGGACACCTTGGCCAAAATTTGCGCCCCGTTTTCCAGATGACCAAGCTTCTCCACACTGGAAGCGCCCATATAGGCAAGCACCGTGTAGAAGAACGCCAGAAGTGCGCCCGCGATCATCGTTGCTTTTGCGCACGTGAGCAAAATTTGCTTTTTCGCCGTGATGCCTCTTTGCTTGATCGCATTCACGATGATGATTCCAAACACAAATGCCCCCAAAGCGTCCAAGGTTAAATAGCCGTCCTGAAAGCCTTTGTAAAACGCTTTGGACTGATAATCCGTCACAGGTGCTTGCAGCGCGCCAATCGGGAACAAAATCGCCGTCAACACAATCACGCCGATAAAAGTCAGCTTGATCGGTGTCAAGACTTTTCCGACTACATTGATAATTTTCCCAGGATTGAGAGATAACAGGCAAGCGAGTGTAAAGAACAAGACGGTGAAGACGATCAGTGGAACCGGACCAGCTTGCTCGGACAAAAATGGCTTGATTCCGATCTCAAACGAGACGTTCCCGGATCGCGGAATAGCGAAAAACGGCCCGATTGCCAAGTAGAGCAAAATCGTAAACACAAGACCAAATACCGGATGCACACGACTCGCCAACGAACGCAAATCATCCATTCCCGAATAAACCAGAGCGATAATCGCCAGCAGCGGCAGCCCGACTCCCGTCACCAGGAAGCCCGCATTGGCCGTCCATACGTTCGTTCCAGCCATTTGCCCCAGCATTGGTGGAAAAATCAGATTCCCCGCTCCGAAGAACAGAGCGAACAGCATAAAGCCGATGATGAGGATGAACGAAGAAGAACCTTTTTGATGCATGACACAAACCCTCCTGTAATTCCAAAGCAAAGGTGCTTTTCAGCAACCCTCTGATTAGTGAAAAAATTCACACAATCACTCCGCCCGCTCATGCCCCAACAACCGGGATCAGATCGAGCGGGAATAATTGTCAGATAAATCAGTCGACCAAATCGGTAATCGATGACCAGATCGCTTCTCGCTTGCCACTTCCGCGCTGATCACGATTCTATCTGGACAACCAGAAGTAAAACAGCTCGTTACGTCATTTATTTATAACATAAATATAAATGAAAAGATATTGAAAATAGGCGATTCATTTCCTTCCCATCTATTAAAATATTATTTATCGAGCAAACCTCACGTGTATTCTACTGACGCATTTTTGGATCGGAATCGAAAAAAGACTGCCAATGAGCGGCAGTCTTTTTAAACATACGTTTAACTTTTTACTCAAAGCGGAAATCATCATCTGTCAGCGGCTCGACGTTGAGCGTGCGGACATAGCCATTTCCTTTTTTCGAGAAGAAATCATGCTGCTTCGTATGCGTCCGAATCCCGTTCAAAACAATCGGATTGACTTCTTCCTCCGGGAAGAACGGGTCCAGTCCCAGGTTCATCAACGCTTTGTTCGCGTTGTAACGCACGTAAGCCAGCACTTCGTCCGCCAAGCCAATTTCCGTATATAGAGACACGGTATACGCCTCTTCGTTCTCATGCAGCTCGTGCAGCAACGCGTACAGCTCCTCTTTCACAGCTGTCTGCTCGACGACGCTGAGGCGTTGATACACTTCTTGCGCAAGCACGCCGACATACAGGCCGTGAATGCTTTCGTCGCGCACAATCAGGTCGATGATCTCGCCACTGCTCGTCATCTTGCCCTGTCCAGCCAAAAAGAGCGGGTAGAAGAAGCCGCTGTAAAACAAATAGCTTTCCAGAAAAACAGAGGCAACCATCGCCATGTACAAGTCTTTCGCTGTCTCGATGCTTTGATAGCGTTGCGAGATCAACGCCGCTTTCTTTTGCAGATGCGGATTGCGCTCCACCCAGGCAAAAATCTCGTCGATTTCTTCGGTGGCAGCCAAAGTCGTGAAAATGCTGCTGTAAGACTTGGCGTGAATTTGCTCCATCATGCCCATGAAAGCCAGGACGGCTTTTCGCTGCAATCCGTCCACATGCTCCATGATTTTCGGCATTCCGACGCCGCCTTGCACCGTATCGAGCAAGGTAAGGCCACCCAGCACTTTTTTATACGTGTCCCGCTCGGTAGCGCTCAGCTCCATCCAGGACATTTTGTCGTCCGACAGCGGAATCTCGTCATCGGTCCAGAACTGCATGATGTTCTGATTCCAAAACGTCATCGTAAAATCGTCGTCCGGCCTGTTCCAATTGACTGCTTTCATAAGGCGTTCCTCTTCTCTATCAACTTGTTCCAATGACCTACATCTGTTGTTAAACGGCGCAGCTAATGCACTCTTCTACCGTCAGATGCTTGGTGCGCGTGTAGTAGAGCGACTTCAAGCCTTTTTTCGCCGCGTAAATATAGTAGCGAGCCAGCTCTCTTGTCGAGATGTTGCTGTTGACGTGCAGCACGGTAGAAATCCCTTGATCCACATGCTCCTGGATTTCGGCAATCAGATCGATGACTTTGAACTGGTCGATCACATAGGCAGACTTGTAGTAAAAATAGTTCTCTTGCGTCAAGTACGGCATCGGGTAATACGTGGTCGAGTTCGCATACGTTCTCGTCTCGATATGCTCCACGATCGGCATTACGCTCGATGTCGCATTCTGAATGTAGGAAATGCTCTGTGTCGGAGCAATCGCCAGACGATAGGCGTGATACAGCCCGTTCTCCTGCACTTTTTGCTTGAGAGAAGCCCAGTCCTCTGGCGTCGGAATGTGCACGCCCTCGAACAGCTGCTTGCCTTTTTCCGTACGCGGACGGTAATCGGTTGCGAGATATTTGTCAAAATAAGTGCCCTTGGCGTACTCCGACTGCTCAAAGCCCATGAAGGTTTCCCCTTTTGCCTTGGCAATCTCGGCGCTCATCTCCAGCGAGTAAAAGTTCATCATCATGAAGAACGTGCGGGCAAAATCTTTTGCTTCTTCACTCTCATACGCGATTTTGTTTTTCGCGAGGTAGCCGTTGAGGTTCATCGCACCCAATCCGACAGAATGCAGCTCGCGGTTCGCTTTTTGCACGCCCGGCGCATTTTCCACACGGGTTACATCGCTGACGGACGTAATCGCTTCGATGCCTTCGCGCACGGATTCACGGATTTTTTTGTGCTCCATCACGTTGACGATGTTCAGGGAAGCCAGATTGCAACTGATGTCGCGGCGGATAATGTCTTCCTCGCCGTAATTCGTGATCGTGGTAGTCTCCTGCAACTGGAAAATTTCCGTGCACAGGTTGGACATTTTGACCGCTCCAATATCTTTGAGCGCGTGGTTTTTGTTCGCATTCGTCTTGTTCATGATGTACGGATAGCCCGATTCCATCTGGATCATCGCGATCTTGGTAAGCATCTCGCGGGCGCTCATGACGATCTTTTTCTTGATGCGCTCGTTTGCGACCAGCTCGTCGTACATCTGATCGAGATCCAGATCATCCAGATGAACGCCGTATTCCTTGTAGACCGAGTAAGGAGCGAACACGGTCAGAGGCTTGTTCTCCTCTGCCAGCTTGTAAAACACATTCGGCACAATCAGGCCGATCGACAATGTCTTGATCCGCGATTTTTCGTCAGCGTTGATCTTTTTGCAATCGAGAAACTCGTTGATGTCCCAACCAAAAATGTTGTAATAAGCTGCCCCGGAGCCTTTGCGCTGTCCCATCTGATCGGCGTAGGAAAACGCATCTTCCAAAAGCTTGAGTACAGGCATGACGCCTTTGGCTGCGCCCTCGACGCCTTTGATCGGCTCTCCCCGCCCGCGAAGCTTGGACAGATTGACCGCTACGCCGCCGCCGATTTTCGAGAGCTGCATGCAAGTTCCGAGCACGTAGTTGATCGAGTTCAGGGAGTCGTCCATTTCCAGCAAGAAGCAGGAGACCATTTCCCCGCGGCGGCTTTTCCCTGCATTGAGGAATGTCGGTGTAGCCGGCTGGAGACGCTGTTCCATCATGGAAACAGTCAGGCGCTTCGCAAGCTCGAAGTCTCCGCGGCCGAGCGAGAGAGCAACAATCGCTACCCGATCCGGGTACTGTTCCAAATACGTGGACTTGTCGTCCGTTTTCAGAGCGTAGTCTTTGTAAAACTTGGAGATGGCCATGTACGACGCGAATTGAAAACCAGTGTCATGCGCCAGTCGGAAAACTTCGTCGACCTGTTCAACGGTGTAGTCCTCATACACATTTTCATAAAAATCATGCTGGATCAAATAGTCCATCCGCTCTTTGACACTGTTGAAGGTCATGGTCTTCGCCTGCACTTCCTCCATGAAGACGGCGACTGCCTCTCTGTCTTTTTCCAATTGGTAAAACCCGTCGTTTCCACGCTGCATTAGTTGGTTGTTCAATTCAATGTGCCGCAATTGCTGCCACCCCACTCGTAAATTGTTCCACGTCACGGCCGGTACCGGACAATTCAAACTTGGAAATCACCGGAACGCCATACTGGATCGCGATTGTATCTGCGCTTTTGGCAAAGCTGGTGCCCCAGTTGCGATTGCCGCTGGCAGACACTCCGCGCAAATAGACATGATTTCGCTTCAGGAAACGGTCCACCTTCTCTGGCACCTGCCCGAAGCCTGTCGTGTACGTCACCAGGATGAACGGCTCGTCTAGCACCATCTCCGGATCGATTTCCACGCGCGGCAGATCGATTTTGTTTACGAATCGTCTCACGTTTCCTGTTTTTGAATCAAAAGCGATTATCATGTCCCTCATCCTTTACTGCAATTGTATACTTTTTAGCCAAAGTAAAAGCGCATTCGACGCCAAAATGTCGAATGCGCATGATGATTCCCATCGTATCCATTCAGCATGACAAACGAATGGAGCGCTCGAACACTTCCCTATCTTCCGTAGGTTACACAGTGCTTGCAGTCAGGCAGGTCTCCTGGCTTGGGGTCATTGCTCCATTTGGCCTTCCCGATTGGCTCAATCAGTGGCGATCACAAGCAAATGGAACTCTCTCATCACAGTGGCGGGACCGCGTCGGAATCTCACCGACTTCCCTATTAAGTCTACCAAATATAGCGTGGTAAACACCTGTCCGCATCAATATGTAGTTGGTAAAACTTACTTTACCTCAATATATCGTAGGAGTCAAGCTTGGCATGTTCAATTTTCGTAGTGATAATCTCTCTCATTTCTCTATTGCCAATCTCTGGTTTTCGTCCATATAATAAGTTTCGTGTACATAAAAGTTAACGCCTACGGACGAATGGAGAGTGACCCATGATGGACAGTACGACTTACGAGGCAGTAGCGATTCCCCGTTCCCAAACGAGAAAAATAACATACAACGATCGTACGTTCCACCTATTTGTGAGCACGCCAGACACAGCCCCGCCGCCAACAGGCTTTCCTGTCATCTATTTGCTGGACGCCAACTCGGTTTTCGGCACGATGACCGAAGCCATTCGCCTGCAATGCCGCGCTCCTGAAAAAACAGGCGTGCAACCAGCCATCGTCGTCGGCATCGGCTATCCGACGGAAGCGCCTTTCCATCCGTCCCGCTACTACGACTTCACGCATGTCGTTCCGCAAGACGAGCTGCCCGCTCATCCGCGCGGCGGAGAATGGCCGGAAATGGGCGGCGCCGAAAGGTTTCTTTCGTTTATCGAGAAAACGGTGAAGCCTGCTATCGAAAAAGATTTTCCTATCGATCGTACCCGCCAGACGATCTTCGGTCATTCTCTCGGCGGCTTGCTGGTGCTGCACGCCCTGTTGACGCGGCCGCACGAGTACCAATGCTATATCGCCGGCAGCCCGTCCATTCACTGGAACGAAAGCGTCCTGCTCGAAGAAGAGCGGCGCTTGCCTGAACGGCTTACAGACGAGCTGAAAGTCAGAGCGCTCCTGACGATCGGGGAACTGGAGAACGACGGGCGCTTCCACGTCAACGTCAAAGCTGAGGCCATGGCAAAAAGGCTGTCCGCTCTCGGCACAGGTCAGATACAAGCCACGTTCCGTCAATTCCCGGACGAAAATCACACCTCTGTCTTGCACGTCCTGATCAGCCACGCGATCCGCTTCGCTTCCAAAACCGCTGCCCGCTAACCAGGGCAGCTTTTTCTTTTCCCAAAACCGGCCAACAACCGCTCCACGCACGCAAAAAACCGCCCATACGAAACATATGAGCGGTCATGCACGCATTTCTGCTCTTTTTCGGCTTACTGGAGGGACAACACCTTGTTGATCTGCGGCAGCTCTTCAATCGCCGCTACAACTGTTGGCGTAATCTCTTCATCCGTGACGCAAACAAGCAGGGCGTTCTTCCCTTTTTGCTCGCGCGACACGTTCAGCTTGGAAATATTGATTTCGTGGTCAGCCAGTTTGCGGGATACGTCGTAAATGACCCCGGGATAGTCGGTATGGTGTACCAAAAGACCGTGACCGCCCGGCGGAATCCGACAGGCGCAGTAATTGATCTCACTGATGTACACCTCGCGCCAGTCCTGGGCGAATGTATATTTGTTCGCGCCCACGCGCAAATTCGCCAAATGGTTGGCGTATTCGCCAGAGCTGTTTTGCACGGAAACGCCGCTGCCCAGCCCTTCCAGAAGCAAGGACGCGATCTGCTCTTTGTTTTCATGGGCCAAAATGCTCAAGGTTGCCCCTGCAAGCTGCGGCTCCAATCTGCTAATCAATTGGGCCAACTCACGAAGTCCAGCGTATTGGGTCATGTAATGCCCTCACTCTCCCAGTCAAGGTTATTCTTCATTTCGGAAGAATCCACTCTTCCGGCTCTTTGATGATGGAGGAATGGTTTTCGGAACGGTACCAGGCTGTCAGGCTTTCCCCGTCCTTTTTGTACACAATGCGGTAAATCGTATTGCCTTTTCCGCTTTTGGCAAAAGGGCTTTCATCGGCAGGAACAGCGGTCACGCCGCCCGGTTCAATCACGCCGCCTTTTTCCTTGATGACAGCCTGGATCGTCGCCATGTGCTCACTGCTCGTAGCCGACATTCCCATGTAAGCGAGAAACCCCAAGAGGAGTGCTCCCGCCAAAAACGAAACGATAATCACTTTGGATTTTTTCGTTGCATCCACCAAGCGCTTCCCCCGTATATTAATTCTCTTTATCTATCGAACGCACCTTGTCGATCGTTCCTCCGCCGAGACAAACTTCGCCATCGTAGAAGACGACGGCCTGTCCAGGAGTAACGGCTTTTTGCGGTTGAGCGAAAACGACCTCTACGGTGTTGCCTTCCTGCACGTGTACCGTCACTTGCTGATCCGGCTGACGATAACGGAACTTCGCGGTGCAGACAAACGATCCGGTTGGCTTGTTGGCGCTAACCCAGCTCACGTCTGTCGCCAAAAGACTGCTTGAGTACAGGCGGGGATGATCGGAGCCTTCCCCGACAATCAGTGCGTTGCGTTCCAGATCCTTGTCCACGACAAACCACGGTTGACCGCTCGTGCCGTGTCCGCCGCCGATTCCAAGCCCTTGGCGCTGACCGAGCGTGTAGTACATCAGTCCATCGTGCTGCCCGATCACGGTTCCCTCGACAGTCTCGATATTGCCGGGCTTGGCTGGCAAGTAGTTTTGCAAAAACTCGCGGAAGTTGCGTTCGCCAATGAAGCAAATCCCTGTGCTGTCCTTTTTCTTTGCGGTGTAAAGCCCTGCTTCCTCGGCAATTTTGCGCACCTCGGGCTTTGGCAAATGTCCGATGGGAAACATCGTTTTGGACAACTGCTCCTGGCCGAGCACGTTGAGGAAATACGTCTGGTCCTTGTTGTTGTCCGCGCCTCGGATCAGCTTGTACTCCCCGTCGATGAATTTCACCTGCGCATAGTGGCCTGTCGCGATGTAATCGGCTCCCAGGTCCATCACTTTTGCCAGCAGTTCGCCAAACTTGATTTCGCGGTTGCACATGACGTCCGGGTTCGGAGTGCGCCCGCGTTTATATTCATCCAAAAAATACTGGAATACTTTATCCATGTATTCTTTTTCAAAATTGACGGTGTAATATGGAATGCCGATCTGTTCACAGACGCGCCGGACATCCTGGAAGTCTTCTTCCGCCGTGCAGTGGCCGAATTCATCGGTATCATCCCAGTTTTTCATGAAGATGCCGATGACGTCATATCCCTGTTGCTTGAGCAGGTAAGCCGTCACGGAGGAGTCGACTCCGCCGGACATGCCGACAACGACGCGTGTGTCTTCTGGTCGTTTCATAGTCTTTCTCCTCTTGATTCAATTTGTTCTTCTACAGATTACCATGTTTCGCAAAACAATTCATGTTTTGTTGCACTTTTCCCCGCTCCATGCCAAAAACACCTGCCGCAACTCTTGTGGCAGGTGTCGATGCGAGATGATTTTCAGCTCACTGGGACGTCTCATCCTCGATTTCCGAACGGAAGCCCTCTGCACTTTCTGCACGACGCTCGTTCTTCGCCTCGATGTCCGCACGTTCCTTGGCGGAAATCTCCCCTGCGTGCGCAGCCAGATAGTCATTCGCCTCGTTGATATTTTCCTCTGTATTTCGCGCCATTTCTTGCAGCTTGGCAGCGTTGTCAGAGCGATCATCCGGTTTTGCCATCACAATTCCTCCTCTGGTTCCAACTAGATTCACTACCTGTACCATTGTTCTCCGTTCACGCCAGAAGTATGTATGATAAACTGGTAGCATCTGATTTTGGACGAAGAGGAGTTTGACCGATGGCTTCCCTTGATTTTCTGGAACGAAAGCTGTTAAAAATCATCGCGGAGACAGACCCGGTGCGGCTCAAGCGCCAATGGGTGAGCAGACATGCCGAGCCGTTCCCCGAAATCGAGCAGCGCAAAAGGATCGCGCTATTGCTGCGCAGACTCGACAAGCTGCCTGCATCCAAGCGCGAGGAAGTGCGCGATTTGCTAAATCAGTTCAACTGGAACGGATAAGCCGGATAAACGACTAGCGAATAGACCCGCCGATGCGCCAATGCCCGTCCACTTTTTCCATCCGGCGAATATCGGCAATGGCATCGTGATTGAGCGGACCGTAAATATGCGGATAAAGCAGTCCGTCGCTCGCCTGCTCGTATTTGATCGGAGAAGCGGATTTGCTCTCGTCGACTACGAGGACGAACAACTCCCCTTCAAATGCGCCGTATACCCGGTCCGCTACCTTCCCCAACAGCTCGTCGCCTTTTGTGGCATGAATAAAACCTTCCTGCTCGTAGTCTCGGGGCAGGTAATGCTCCTTCTCTTCCCACTGTTCCCAGTAAGCTTTTGGCACCATGCAATAAATGATCGATTCCTGCATCGAAAGTATGTCTCCTTTTTCGCTTGCGCTTTATTTGTTTCCCATCGCTTTGTTGACATGCCGCATGGCTTTATCGAAAAACATCCGGTCAAATGCCCCTTGATCGAACTTCCATTCAATGAAGTTTTTCAATGAATGCAAATCCACCCACGCATCCTTCGCTTGCGGATTGCGGTTAGGCACTTCACCCGTAATTTCTCCCTCGTAAACCAGCTTGGCCATCTCGTTTGGGTGCATCCCGATTTGATAGGCGATCTGGTGCAGCGCTATTTTCATCGAACTCCCCCTGCTCGGTAAGTCAATCCATACGTACGCTCTATTCTGCCAGTCTTTTTTCCCCGTGCCAAGTCCCTCTTGCGCACAGAGACATGTTTTCCTCCTGGCGCCTGCTTTGGTAAAATAGCGGTAGAAAAACAGGTCATACAGCACCGGAGGCCGCTCCATCTATGGAAAACATCAAATCGGCACCGAAAAAGAAGCGGTTGCGCCGCATCTTCTTTTGGGCATTCCTGACGCTCCTTCTCTATATGTGGGTCGTCAACAGCTCTTTTTTGGCGAGTCCGCCTGACGGCTCTCCTTTTTTGCTGGCTCACCGCGGAGTGGCGCAAACCTTTCATATGGAAGGAATCACAAACGAAACGTGCACAGCCGAGCGAATTTACCCGCCAGAACATCCTTACCTGGAAAATACGCTTCCTTCCATGCGCGCGGCTTTCGCAGCCGGAGCCGATGCCGTTGAGCTCGATGTCCACTGGACGAAAGATTCTCAATTCGCCGTCTTTCACGACTGGACGCTCGGATGTCGCACCAATGGCGAAGGGGTGACGAGAGACTTCACCATGTCCGAGCTGAAAAAGCTGGACGTGGGCTACAACTACACGGCAGACGGCGGGCGCACGTATCCTTTTCGCGGCAAAGGTGTCGGACTGATGCCTTCTCTCGACGAGGTTCTGACAGAATTTCCGACGGAGTCATTGTTGATCCACATCAAAAGCAACGATCCAAACGAAGGCAAAGCGCTTGCCGCCTTTTTGCAGCCCTTGCCGAAAGAACGGCTGGCGAAGCTCGCTGTATACGGCGGCGACGAGCCTGTTGCCACGCTGAAGCAAGCAATGCCGGAGCTGCGCGTCATGTCGATGAGCACGATGAAAAGCTGCCTGATTCCTTACATCGCTGTCGGCTGGTCCGGATACGTTCCGGACGCCTGCGCCGGGACCCAGCTGCATATTCCCGATCAAATCGCTCCCTGGCTGTGGGGTTGGCCCAATCGCTTCATGGAAAGAATGGAAGCAGCGGATACTCGCGTCATCCTGGTGGCAGGAAGCGGCGACTTCTCCCAAGGCTTCGATACCCCGGCCGATTTGAACCGGGTTCCCGAGAAGTTCAACGGAGGAATCTGGACAAATCGGATTGATCGCATCGGACCGCTTTTGCATAAAAAAAGCGAAACAAAGTGAAACTGTCTCCAGACATATGCGTATATACGAATACGCAGCCGAATCTGACAAGACAATTGGGAGTGATGGGGATGTTCAAAAAGCTTTTGAAAAATTTACTGGGTAATCACTCGAATGCTTCCCACAAATACCGCAAATACAGCAGCAGCGACCGCAAATACCGGAAAGGTTACGGGTCCAGCCACAGGGGGCACGGACACTCTCATTACGGCAGTTCCCACTACAAAAGAAAACATTCCAGCAGGAGCTTTTTCAGCAGCTAAACGACCTGCTCTTGGTACGCAAAAACACTCTGCCAGCTTCTGCAGCAGAGTGTTTCTTGTTTACGTATGCTACAATATGGAAAAGGAGCGTGCTGAAATGAACCCTTCCAAATCGTTTTATTATACCGTTGATCACTCCATGGTAGATGAATACAAAAAAATGCTCGATTTGATGAAAATCCCCTACACGATTGAAGCGCCAGTCGCTTTGCTCAAGGAAGGGGCCAATCAGTATTCCTTTGTGTTCCCGGATATGTCCGGCCGTTTGTATCAAATGGTAAGCAAGCTCTTTCAAGGGGAAGGCAAGCCCTATCCGCAATAATCGATGGCCTCGGGCAAAAAAAGGGACCCATTTCTGGGCCGAAGATAGGAAGTGGAGAGAATGCATGCTATGTAATATATACTAACATGAAACGAGTGATTGTCAACTTGTTTTGTCATTTTTCTGAGTTTTTATGTTAGTTTTTCTTACACCATTTCTTTCCGTTATCATTCTCTATCTGTTCGCACGCAAAAAGGAGGGACTTCGCGCCCCTCCTTTTCTTGTTTTTTCGGTCGTTTCGTTTATCCAAGAACGTTCACGATCTGCTCCAAACCGATCCACTCGCTTCTCGCTTCATTGACCAGTTGAACCTTGCGTGCCTTGGGGTCAACCCACTTGACTACGCCCCACATGCTGTGCGTATTCCCGCGCTCGCCATCCATGGACACCCACCAACTGACTGTCACGCCATAATCTTCCCTGCCGGAATCACGGAGCATGTACAAAAACGATTCACGCTCCTGCTTTGTGATCACTGGCTGAGCCATGTCTTGCGGAAAAAGCTGACGTCCTCCGCCGTTACGAATACCGCTCATCACTTGATTTCACCCACCCTAGCCTGTACAAATCGTTTACTGCCCGTCTCATTTGACGATTGGACGCGATCGTCTGAATCTCTGTTCCATTTTCCAGCATTCTGTAGACGCGAAGATGTACGGCTGTCAGCACGGGAACCCGCTGCATCTCCTTGTTCACAGGAACGAGAATGGTCTCCAGCATAAACATCACCCTCGAACATACGTTTGCTTCATTATATACGAACAATATGCGAACAGGCAATATGAAAAAGCAGAATCTTCCTGCTTTCTACTGGGCGACTTCCTTCCTGATTGGTTGCGGCCGCTTTTCCACCACATCCAAAAACTTGCCGAACGTAGAGGCGAGCGTCTGCTGAAACAGCATCCCGAGCACGACAGGCAGGGCCACTGTAGCAGGGAAATACGTAATCGCCATAACCGCTCCGGCACTAATATTGCGCATCCCGCTATTAAAAGTCAGCGCGACGATTACGTCCCGTTCCCAGCCAAACAGTCTTGCCATCCACCAGCCTAGCAAGTAACCGAGAATGGCGAGCAAAAGCACCAACACAGCCATCCCGAACAGCTTGGCGTCCCATGCCTGGAAATAATTCGACACCATCGAGCTGTTAATCGCGACGACCACACCCATGCCCAGCTTGGAAAACGGAGAAAGCTTGGGAGCCAGCGTCTGTTTTACTCTCCCCCGCGACAGATGATGCAACAGCATGCCGGCAAGCGACGGCAGCACGATCATGAAAAAGAGTCCCTGCATCATGTCCCATGTATCCATCTCTACTTTCGCCCCGAGCAACACGTACATGCCGAAAGGAACCACAAGCGGCGAAATCATCGTGTCGAGCAAAATAATCGACAGCGTCAGCGCGACGTTTCCCATGTAAATCGAAGACCACAAAAAACTGGAGATGCCCGTCGGAATGAGCGCCGCCAGCAAAAAGCCGGTAATGACATGAACATCGTCGGGATAGAACAGATGCGCCACTCCCCAGGCAATGAACGGCATGATGACATGCAAAATCATCAAATTGACCAGCAGCGGCAACGGACGTGCCAGCACTTTGGCAAACTCCTTGAACCCAGATCCCAGGCTCCCTGCAAAGGTCATAAAAGCGAAAACCCACGGAGACAAAAACGCGAACGGCTGCAGGTGCGATCCCGCAAGCACGCCAATCGCCACACTGCTCGGGGTCAACAACGGCATGATTTTTTCCAGCGACTTGTTTACTTTTGCGAATACATCCATTTCCTGCACCTCATTTGCTTTTGCGAACGCCTGATGAAAACCCATCTTTCTATATTACGTACTGGACAACTTTATTTCTAGAGAAAATGACGGGCGCCGCACTTTGACGGGCAAACAAAGGCACACTTGCATACTTTTTGGCGAACGGGTAAAGCCTAAGCTTTAGAAAGGAGGTATTTTTATGAACGGCATGGATTGGGTAGAATTTATCCGAAAAACCGAAGATAAAATGTTTCACCTCCATCGGGCGATTGATGGGATTTGTAACGAACCGGATTATAAAGAATCCGTCTCCGCTCTGACCGAAGTGGTCAGAGATTATCAAGTATTGGTTGAAAAAGCAAAAAGCGAGCTGCGTGGCATCGACTTGCATCGTGATCGTGGCGAACGCGATCGCGACCATCACGATCATGACCGTTACTAGAAGAAACTCAACTCCCCAATCGGGAGTTTTTCTTTTTTTACACGAAGCAAAAAACCTCAATCCATCCGCTTGCGATGGTGAGGTCTTCGTCCCAGTTACCCTTTCATTTTCTTTTCCAGCTCTTTTGCAGCTTTTTTCTTCTGGCACGCCTCTTTTACATCCGTCGGCCATGGCGTACCGCTCATCGATTGCAAGTCCATAAACAGTTTCTTATCAGAAGTGACGTGAACTTTCGAATCGGGAAATGCCGTTTTCAGCTTGCCCGCCACTTCTTTTTCAATCGATTGCAGTTTAAAGCGATTGAAGTTGCTAACCTTGATGGCGAGGTTCAAATCGTTGTCAATCTGGACAGCAACCACTTCATCGATCCCATCCACTTTAGCGGCAATCGCTTTCGCCTGCTCTTCCCACTCCGCATGCCGGACAGGCACAGGTGTGCACAACGGCTCTGCCTTGTTCTGTTGCTGTGTCTGCGCATTGTTTTTCCCCGAGCATCCTGTCATGACCAGCGCGATCGCCAAAATTGCCAGTATCGTACGCATGCAAACACCTCCTGACAAGTTATCCTTACTTTAGGATGACCGGAAATGGAGCATGTATGAGTGCGGGTTCTTTCCAATATAGAGACGCAGGAGACCGATTTGACCGTCCAGGACTATGTAACTATTTATCCCCGCCTGCGATTTTGGCATAAAAAAATGCGGCGGCTCATCTGCATTATTGAGCCGCCGCAGACCCCAAGAACATTGCGAGTCCTCCAATAGGATATACCAAATATGGCTTTGTAAGCGATAGGAGATCACTGGATGGCTTTTGGTGAACAAAAAAAAATCCCAGCCGCTGCTTCCGGCCGGGGCGTACGGGGTAGTACGCATATGTCATACGTGAATGATTTCATGATATAGGACAATAGAACTCGCAACAACCATCACTTTTAGGTAATAATACCTATGAATGGAACAAAAAAATAGCGCCGACCTATCTGCCTGAATTAAGTCGAACGCATTCAATCCCCAAGTTGGATTATACTAGCTAGCTTGGATTACTTTTCTATTATCTACGGAATTGGTCGATCATACCATGCGAAAATTATGGTAACAAACGCAATACTTTCCGCTTGATTTTGTTTCGTGTCGCTTTGAATCGTAGCGCTTTTCCAATATTTCGGCGAAAATGCTTTTATGGTATGCTAGTTTTGCCATAAAAAGGAGTGAGACGATGAATCGCGATCAATGGACAGCTGTAGATGAATATTTTACGACGAAACTGGTTTCAGCAGATCCTGTACTCGACGCCGTTTTGGAACACAACGCAGCATCTGGCCTTCCGCCAATCGACGTGGCCCCCAACCAGGGGAAGTTCCTGCATTTGCTCGCCCAGATTCAAGGGGCACGTTCCATTCTGGAGATTGGTACACTCGGTGGCTACAGCACGATTTGGCTCGCTCGCGCCTTGCCTCAAGACGGCCGACTGATCACGCTTGAAGCCGCACCGAAGCATGCAGAGGTAGCAAAAGCGAACATTGCTCGTGCCGGACTCGAAGCGCTGGTGGAAATCCGCCTTGGCGACGCTCTGGACAGCCTCGCCGCTCTCGATCGCGAGAATCAAGGGCCGTTCGACCTGATCTTCATTGATGCAGACAAGAAGAACAACCCGGACTACTTCCGCTATGCGCTCAAATTCTCGCGCAAAGGCAGTGTGATCATCACGGATAATGTCGTGAGAAAAGGGGCGGTCATCGACGAAACGAGCACCGATCCTAACATCCTCGGCGTTCGCCAGTTCGCCGATCTCGTTGCCGCAGAGCCAAGAGTGAGTGCGACTGCCATTCAAACAGTCGGCAGCAAAGGCTACGACGGTTTTGCCATCGCCCTGGTGACAGCAGATCCTAACTAACACACATCTCCCAATAAAAACCCGTCCGATGCTGAGCGCACAGACGGGTTTCGTTCATTGCAGACCGATTTGGGATTTGACTTGCAGTTTGCCATCCAGGAATGCCAAACTGGCACTGCTTCCGAGCGTTTCTCCTTCATACATGTAGACGACAGCATGATGCTGCTCCCCTTTGTTTCCTGCTTCCGACAGCAGCTCGCCTTCTCCCCCAATGATGCCCGTTACTTCCTCATACGTCATGCCGTTTTCGATCTTGTCAAAGGCAGCCTTGGAAATTTTCGTTTTTTCATTGGCAGCAGAAGCCGGCGCTGCATTGGTCGGCGAGGAACTCTCAGAAGAGCTTGCCTGTGTTCCCGCAGCGGGTGTTTCTGCTGGTGCAGCGGCAGTCGAAGTCGCATTGGTCGGTGCGGAACTTTCAGAAGAGCTTGCCTGCGTTCCCGCAGTTGGCGTTTCCGCTGGTGCAGAAGCGCAACCTGTCAGTCCCAGTCCGATACTGAGTAGCAATGCACATATTTTTTTCACGGTAACAAATCCCCCTTTTCATCTCTACACCTTAATCCAAAATATTACCAGTTTCATGAGAATATTTTCCTAATTGGCGACCTTTTTCCAAGCAGAGACAAGCAGGGAATACAATCGGAATAATTGTTGACAAAAATTTATTTTTGTGTTATATTAAAATATTTAATCATTTACATCAGCTTTTAAACCTTTCATACTATTCTTTACGCAAGGGACAGCGAAGAACTGGATGAAAGGATGTGCTGTAATGAACACATTGCCATGTCAGGGCTGCAAAGGCTTATGCTGTGGCCCGGTACCCATCACTGACAAGGAACGAAAGCTCATACATAAAAAGCTGAAAGCCATGCCGAAAAAGCTCCGCGAAGGCTTGGCGCATCAGCAGCGCTTTCCCGGCACCTGCATTTTCTACGACGTCAATCACGATCGTTGCGGCATTCATTCGTTTCGTCCAGACGTTTGCCGCCTGTTTGGCTATCACGAAGACCTCGTCTGTTTTCGCAAACCGGAACTGGCGACAAAAGGGAAAGCGCCGATCAAAGAACGACATGTCGGCTACCTCTCGATCGATTTTACGTGGAAAGATTTTCAGTGACGTATCTAGGCTGGACGTAAGGTGACACGGCGCAGCGATTGCAAGCATGGAAGTGCCAGGAAATATTCGGGAGGTGCCAGTCAAATGGAACCGTTCATCGGGTTTGTCATTCTCGCCTTTCTTGCCATCCTGCTGTTTCTCGTACTGGAAAGGCTGGTCGAACGCGCCGTGCATCCCCAGCATTTTTGGGCGGGTGCGATCATGAAAACGGTCATTTTCTTGTTGATTTGTGCAGGCATCTATTTGTCACTGCCTTGGTTTAGCGACCTGTTCTCATCCTGATTGGCAAGTCCAACCAAAAACCCGCCCTTTGCACAGGACGGGTTTGGATCGCAAGCAGACCATGTCGGGCTTGCCTGCTGCTTTTTAGGAAGCTGCTTTTATTTCCAATGCTGCTGAATGTACGCATCGCGGCCGGACTTTTCCCGGTCTTCCTTGTAATGCTTCGGATTTTTCTTGTGGTAGCCTTGGTGATATTCTTCGGCGGGATAAAAAACGGACGCAGGCAAAATATCCGTGACGATTGGCTTGGAGAAGCGACCGCTCGCCGCCAGCGCTTGTTTCGATGCGACCGCCAGCTCATGCTGCTTTTCGTTATGGGTAAAAATCGCGGTGCGATATTGGCTGCCCCGATCGTGAAACTGTCCATCCGGGTCAGTCGGATCGATTTGCTGCCAAAACAGCTCCAGCAGTCTTTCATATGGAAACAACTCGGGATCGAACGTAATCTCGACCGCTTCCCAGTGTCCGGTTTCGCCTGTTTTTACTTGTTCATAGGTCGGGTTTTCCACCGTTCCCCCGGTATACCCGGAGATGATGCCTCCGATGCCCGGCAGCTCATCAAACGGTGTCACCATGCACCAGAAGCATCCGCCCGCAAATGTCGCTTTTTCCATCTGTATTTCCTCCAGTCCCAGCTACAGGTAGTCTCCATGTTCTGCTCTCATTCATTGTACAAGAGCTTTCGGCTCGCTTCTAGGAAAAAGTGGGCAACAAATCTGCTCATCCATAGAATCTCGTGAAGCCGATGCCCTCAGGATGTTTTATAATATCTGAGTAAAGCCATAGACAATTAGCTGTTAGGAGGACCATCCATGTTCCAAGTCGAAAAATTTCAAGGAAATAGAGAAGAGCAATACGAACTGGTCATCAAGCAGTTGGAAGCCTTGCTCGCTGGCGAGTCCAATCAGGTTGCCAATCTGGCCAATGCCGCAGCGCTGCTGAACCAGTTTTTTGAGGAAGTCAACTGGGTGGGCTTTTATCTGAACGACGGAAATGAACTCGTGCTCGGTCCGTTCCAAGGACTGCCTGCATGCGTGCGCATCCCGTTCGGAAAAGGCGTATGCGGCACCGCCGCGCAGAAGCAGGAAACGGTTCGCGTAGAGGATGTGCACTTGTTTCCAGGGCATATCGCGTGCGATGCAGCTTCCGAGTCGGAGATCGTCGTCCCGATCGTAAAAGACGGACAACTGCTCGGCGTCCTCGACATCGACAGCCCGCGCAAAAACCGTTTTGACGAAATCGACCAAGCTTATTTGGAAAAGTTCGTCCAGGCGCTCGTGCGTTTTTTGTGATCGCGCCTTCTTTTCCACGCGAAAAAAGAGCAGGCTTCCTTCTGCTCTTTTTTTCATGGCGATTTGTTATTTTCGGTAGTAGTGCTTGGCCCATTCGTTTTGGATTTGCTTTTTTGACTTTGCTCTCACTCGCGGCACCTGGCTCGTTTCCCATTCGCGGATGGCAGCCGCAAGAGTTCGGTAGAAGCGAAAATCGTTGATGTCCCAGGAGCAAAACAGCTTGCGATACATCGCGCCGACAGAAATGCCTTTCTGGTATCCCGCATCACTTGCGCAAATGCTCCGACAGCTGCGCAAGCTTTTCGTTATACTCGCGGTCCAGCCGGATTTTTGTCTTCATGAAGTGAATGGCCTTCACAATTAGATAGATAGCAAGTCCATACAGCAAAAGCATGGGCAAAAAAACGAGCACTTGCGTAAGCAGAGTGCCCCATTCTAAAGAAACAGCGCCAAAATCGAGCACATTTCTCGTCTCCTTTCTCCCCTTTTTGCGTTTTCCGTCGCACATCGTTGGATGCAAAGCGTAAAGAAGTTCTTTTTATATTACCACCATCTTCCACGTTTTCAAAATAAACAGACCGCGATAAGCACAAGGAAGCTTTTTATGATCATCATGAAAATATTTCGCTGTCGCTGGAAAATAGAGGTGATTTTCGATCGTTCTTGTTGTAATATTATCCCAACTCCAGATCAACTGACAAAGGAATGATGCAGACGCCATTCGCTCTGCTGCTACTAGGCTTCTTTTGCCTTCCCGGCTGACAGCCACACTACTTCGGATGTAAAAAGGAGACTGCCATGTCCAATCCATTGACCAGTCAACACTTGACTCTCACCAAACTGGCTCCGCCCGACTGGGAATTGATTCGCTCCATCTACACCAATCCGGTCCTCATGCAGCATATCGGCTCCCCTATGAGCGAGGAAGCGATCCGAAGCAACTTTGCGAAAGAGTTGGCCCCGTGGACTCTCGACTCCACCCACTGGCTCACCTGGATCATTCGCGAAACAGACACCGGAAACGACGTTGGCTTGATCAGCATCTGCACCCGTGATCGTGACGTGCTCACTGCGGAAGTAGGCTTTATTATTTTGGATACGCACAAAGGCAAAGGCTATGCAACCGAAGCGCTTGCTTTTGTCCTGGACCACGCTGCTCATGCATATGGCTTCCGAAAATTCACAGCTGTTTGTTCCGAAGAGCACGCAGCTTCCAGAAAGGTGTTGGAAAAGGCGGGAATGAAGCTGGATAAAATCGTGCCGGAACATACTGAAATTGCTGGCACCATGGTGAATGACTGTTTTTATTCGTTGGAAAAATGAAAGGTTGTTACAAAGATAACGGCCCCGTTCGCATAAGGAGAGGTACTAATGAAGCTCTGGCAACAAATGATCATCGTCATTGGCTTACTGCTATTTGGCAGCCTGCCTGTCTTCGCTGCATTCGAAAACGAGCCAGCAGACAGGAGTGCGTACGAAAGCTATCGTCCATATGAATCTTCCGCAAATGCACAAAAATTCCTTGCCCATACCGTGAAACATCTGTCTGAGGGAACCATGGGCGGCAGCATCCCTTTACAGACGACGCGCGACGAGCTGCAAGCAAACTATGGTTTGCAGGAAAGCGAAATCGTATCGCCAGTCCCGAACGCCCATTTTTTTGAGCGGGACGGCTACCGTTACTTCCTCAATCGCATCAATGGCGAATCGACTGTCATGGTCATCCAAGCTCCCTTTGCCCCGTTGACAAAAGAGGAAATTTTTGAAGTGGTTGGCGATCAGCCTTGGTATGGCGGCAAAAGGCAACACCAGATCATTTACAAGCTGGATCGCTACATGCTCATATTTACCCACACGGATTCCAAGGAGCAAGTCTACTATAATAGCGTTATGATCAGTCCTCTGGACCCTACCAAAAAATAAGCATAAAGCGTGACCAACCCCCGTGCTGTTGACGGGGGTTTCTTGTACTTTACATTTGTGTCCACGCACGCCGCCCCATCCATCTGATGCTTGTATAGCCTGCAAACACTCAGTAAAGATGACCACGGTCATGTGTTGATTCAGCTCTCCGCTTCCCATTCTCGCTTAAACGCAATTGCCTTGCTCTATTTCTTTAATCGGTTCGGGACTGTTTCAGGTTCACCCCACCACGAACCGATTGGACGGGCGCGGCACGCCCAGATGCTCACGCAGCGTACTTCCGCTGTACTCCGTGCGAAAAATGCCACGATTTTGCAGTTCGGGGATGACAAAATGAACGAGATCGTGCAGCGATTGCGGCAGCAGGTGCGGAATGAAAGTGAATCCGTCCGCAGCATCGTTCGTCAGCCATTCTTCCAAGCGATCGGCAATTTGCGCTGGAGTGCCTGTGATCGAAAAATGCCCGCTCTGCTGCCTCACATGCTCGTACAACTGGCGAATCGTAACCAAACCGAGCTGATCCGCTGTTTGCTTCCACTGTCTGTACGAAGCCATGCCAGCGTCAGCCAGATCCGGTTCGGGAAGCGGATCGTCGAGCGAGTACCCAGAGATGTCGAGTCCAAGCGAGGATGAAACGATATCCTTGCGCGCCTCCGGAAGCAACAAACGCTCCTGATGCTCCCGCTTCTCCTTCGCCTCGGCTTCCGTTGCGCCGACCACCACATTCAAGCCCGGCATCAGCAGCAAATCAGACGTTGCCCGGCCGTATTTGGCCAAGCGCCGTTTCAGGTCGAAATAAAAAGCTTGTGCTTCCGGCAAGGTGCGTAAAGCGGTGAACACGACGTCCGCCTGCTGGGCCGCCCGTTCCCTGAAAGTATCAGACCGTCCGGCTTGGATAATGACGGGATGACCCTGAATCGGCCTTGCCACATTCAGCGGCCCGCGCACGGAAAACCACGCCCCTTCATGATGCAACGTGTGAATTTTGGCAGGATCGGCAAAATCGCCCGTTTCCCGGTCAATCTTGATCGCATCGTCCTCCCAACTGTCCCACAGCGCCTTAACCACATCAAGAAATTCCCCAGAATGCGCGTGCCGCTGCTCGTGCAACGGACGGTGATCGTTGCGAAAGTTGTGCGCATCCAGATCGCCGATCGAGGTGACGACGTTCCAGGAAGCGCGGCCGCCGCTCAGATGATCGAGCGTCGCCAGCATGCGCGCGACATGAAACGGTTCATGGTAGGTCGTCGATATCGTCGCGGACAAGCCGATATGCGAGGTCGCCCCTGCAAGAGCAGACAGCAACGTCACAGGCTCGGGCCAAATGTTAATCCCCCGGCGAAGTTCTTCCGGGCTGTTTGCTGATATCGTATATTTATCCGGTTGAAAAATATAATCGAGCTTGCCTTCCTCTGCCGTTCGCGCCAGCTCGCGATAAAAGGCAAAGTCCAGTATCCGTTCCGGCTGCGCCGTCTGATCCCGCCATCCCCCGCCAGACGAACCCGGCGTTATAAGCAAGGTAGACAGCTTCAACTGCTTTTTACAATGGAGCATGATCGGCCCACTCCTGTCGTTGGTAAATGGGATAGTAGACGGTCAACCTGGTCCAGCTGCCATTCCAATGTGATCGCTTCATAGGAAGCCCAGCGATGCTCAAGCACATGCACCTGGCCCCTCCGTACTGCTTCATGGTTTTTCCAGCCTTTCGTACGCTGCAATTCGTCGAACCATTCCTGAAATTGTTGTTCTCTCCCGCGGATGACGATCAGCTTATCTGCCTGCAAATCCGCGAATCGAGCAAAGTCAATCGGCACTCGGCGAATGTGTTCATCCTGCTGGACGTGGTTCACCAGCAGGCTTGGAGCAGAAAAACCGAGCACCTCGTAGACGGTCGGAAAAAAACGCGGGGCGTGCAGCCACACCTTGCCATTGTCTATGCGCAGAACAGCAGCGGTTATTTCCGGAGCGACCAATGGACGCACTCGCTTCTGAACAACCTTTTTCTTCAACTCGTAGCGCTCCAGCCACTGGTTGGCTTCCGCCTCTTTGCCGAGCACCCGGGCGATTCGCTGAAGGCGCTCGAACGGCCGTTCGTCCCAAGGTACGACGATAACAGGTGCCAGTCGGGAAATGACGGAAAACTCCGAGCTTACCATAAAATCTGAAGCCACGATCAAATCCGGCTGCAGAGGTTCAATTCTCGCCAGCTCCACTTGGTTGTCGCCGATACTCTTGATACTGCTCGCTATTTCCCGAAGCGAATCGAGCGAAATGTCGAGCGCGCCAATCGGCTTAACGCCAAGCGCCAGCATGTCCCCAACATAGTGCGGCGTGACGATTTTCGTATCGCAGCCACGACTGCACGCATATTGTTTCGGGGGAAGGCCGACGATTTGTTTGAATCGCCGATTGAAATAATGCGTGTCTTTGAACCCGCTGTTGCGCGAGATGGTATGCAGCAGCTCGCCACCGATAAGGAGTTCCTCCTTCGACCGATTGATCCGATAGGTGGTCAAGTAATCGATCGGGCTTTTTCCCGTCGTCCTTTTGAACAAACGGGTATACTGGCGAACACCGAGATTCGCTTGCTTCGCCAATTGCTGCACGGTCAGTTCATCGGCATAATGATCGTGCAAATATGCAATCGAACGCTCGATTGCAGCGGCCGAGTTCTCCTCCGCATCGACCGTTCGCGTTTGCTCAAAAAGGAAGCACAGCAACTGCTGAAAGGCGATCTGCATTTTGAATTGCTCGATATCATCCTCCGCCGGCCAACGCCGCAGCAAAGCTTGACAGTCGACGAGCACGCGATGAGCCGGCTTCATGTTGAAAACGTGATCGAAACGGAACCGGAACGTTTCCCCGCCCTTATTCCCTTTACTGCGCTCCACTGTCCGAAATAACAGGCGGTACAGCCGCAGCTCCTTTTGCCCCGTATTAGCTATTTCGCAAAAGGTTGCAGGCTCCACCATCCAGCAGGCTCCCTTGGCAATCTGCTCAGCGTTTTCCTGAAGCCAGAGCTTGCCTTGTCCATCTGCCACAGCCATAAAACTAAAGCTGCTTTCCGCCCGAAACCGCCTAGTATCCTTCGCAAGTACGCAAACTTTTTCGACCTCTTCAAGTACGAACAAGGGGAACTGATTCCTCGTGTTTTCATCCGATGCGTTTCCCATGTCCGAACCCCCTTTCGCTTTCGTGCTTATTTCAGCAAGAGCCTTTCCACTTCATCAAACGCCCAATCCAACGTGCTGGCATCGGCTATAGATAACCGTTTGTCAATCACATACACCTGGTTATTTTGAACGGCGGGCAAGTTTTTCCAAACAGCACCTTTCTTCGCGTCTTCAAACGTCTGTTGCGATTCCTCGTCATTCACGATGACGAAAATACGATCTGCCGCAAACTCCGGCAACACCTCCTCCGCCAGCGGTACAACTCCCTTGAAATTCTCTTGCTGCTCCAATTCCTGCAGCTTTTTCGGCGGAATCAGGCCCAGCACCTGATAGACGGTCGGAAACGTGCTTGTCCGGTATGTATAGATTTGCTTTAAGGCAAATTGAATGACGACACCTGTTTCCCCTTGCTTGAACATTGGCTTGACTTTGTCCTGCAGCTGTTTGGCTTTCGTTTCATAGCGCTCGATCCATGCCTTCTCCTCCTGCTCCTTTCCCAAAATGTCTGCGGCGAGATGCAGCGATTCAAATGCGTCCCCGAAGAAAGGGACCGCCACGACTGGCGCGATTTTGCTGTAGGCTTCGATTTCTTCTGGCGCCATGCGGGCGGAGACGAGAATCAAGTCGGGATTTAGCGCCAATACGGCTTCCTTGCTCGCTGTGTCCACAGCGATGTTGGCAATGCCTTGCTTCTCCTCGGCAGAAAAAAATCGCAGTAACTGGTCTGTCGCTCCGATCGGTTTTTGCCCGAGGGCCAACATTTCGCCGACAAAGGCCAAAGCGACCACCCTTTGGGGCCGAACGGGAATCACCACTTCCCGATTCAACGAATCTTTAAACGTTCTCATTTCTCCTTTTTCCGCCTCGGAAGCGGACTGCGCGCTTGAACTCAAGCTTTGCGCTGCCCCAGACTGAGAACTTCTGTTACCATCTGCATTGCTTCCGCAAGCGGACAGTACAACTGTTAGGCTCAAAAGCAAAGCGGCCGCACCGATCATTGTCTTGTAACGAAACAACTACAACCCCTCCGATAATATTGATTATCATTTTCACTTGGCTATTATAATCGGATAACAAAGGCTATTCAATGGAGGAACAGGACTTGTTTCGATTAAACAATTGCGACATGCAATTGGCGCTACCAGGGCGACGTCCCAGTCACTAGCTCCAGTTGCCCATCAATCACCTGCCCCTCTCCTGCTCTGGTGAGACGAAAACATATCATCGTTTTCCCATTTGAGCACTGCCTTCGTCACTCGGGATTTGAACCGTACAGATGTCTTCTATGCTGGGCGCACAAAAAAGAGAAGCTACGCTTGCAGCTTCTCCAAACTTCCGTTCTCAACTGTTTGCGGAATCGTCACCATCCCCAAAGAGTCTCCCACCATGGCTTCGGTTTCTCTACTTTATACTGACAAGTAAATTTTGTTTCTACACCCATCAGAGAATCTTTTTCTCGGCCCAAAGCCGTTACGCCCCCCTGATAGTCCCCGTCCGCCGTGTCTTCGTTAACATGCAGCCACACATCCACTTCTTTTGTTTGGCCTGCTGGCAGTTCAAACGGCTTTTCTGTTACCACCAAACCACCCGAAGCTGTGAGCGTAAACGTTTGTGGCTGAGCGCCCTCGTTTTTCACTTGCATTTTTAACAAAAGCACTTTTCGTCCCGACATTTAATCTCACGCCTGGCATGATTTTTATACTTTTGCGAAAGCCCCAGCCCATATGTTCCCCTCCTTTTACAATGATTGGAATACTTATATTTTCCTAATTACACCTGATATGATGAGTAGGTGGAAATGACTTCAACCTAGTTTATAATCCGTGCCACAAATGGTTGTAAAATTGGTTCGACAAAAGGAGTTGATTGCATGACTGAAGTTAAGCAAACTGCCTATAAAAAACTGATTCATCAGGCTTTTTTAGACTTGAAAAACAGTGGTACGTTTGACGAAGCTACCTTTTACAAAAATTTGCGTATCGCTCATGCATTCCACAATCTCGCTGAGTTTATCGTGGTAGATTTTGTTGGTTTTAACGAAGATGAGTTTTGGAGTACAGTCGATGCCTTAGCGGATCAATTTGATCTGCACCATTACAGAAGCATTTTCAATGATAGCGTTCAGGGAAAGGAACTGTAGCATAAACTGCCAAGACGTACGATCTCACTGTTCAGAAGAATCTATCACCTGTGGTTAGACGTGATCACCTGAGCGACATCGATTCGCTTGATAGCGATCAGCTGACCGAGAGCGCATTCGTGAAGACAGCTTGGACACCTGCCGCTTCATAGGCAATCTGCACGGCGCCACCTGCCGCTTACTTCTTCGCTCCCGTGCTCACCAACCAATCCGCCAGCTCTTCCGTTTGCGACAAGGTGGCGATCGGGTCGAAATACCATGATTTCGCTTTTTTCCAAATGTAGACGCGATCGTTTTTCACAGCGTCGAGCGTGCGCCAGATCGGATCGGCTTTCAGATCAGCCATCGTTCGCTCCTCAGAGGTCAAGATGATATAGTCACCCGCGTAAGTCGGCAACCTCTCGCTGGAAACTTCCACCTCCTGCTTCTCCATGATCTCCTTGGCGATGGCAGCAGGAGGTTTCAAGCCTAGCCCGCCATAGACGGCTTGGCCGCCGCGTCCGAAGTTGTCGCCGAAGACGCCTGTTTGCTTGCCCCAATCTTGCATGATGGAAACGGTGGCATCTGCCGGAACGACTTTGGCTATCTTTTCCCGCGCCTGCGCGATTCGCTGGTCATACTCCGTGAGCCATGCCTTTGCTTCCGCCTCTTTGCCCAACAACTGTCCGACAAACGTAATCTCTTCGTGCACATTTTTCAGCTGTCCAAACGGAACGACAACCGTCGGCGCGATTTTCTGGTACTGCTCAAAAGCGGCCTCGTTTCCGGTGAAGATCAAGTCAGGTTGAAGTTCCAGCATTTTCTCCAGGGAAATATTTTCGTAATCCCCGATGTTCTCCACTCCGACAAGGGACTCCGCAAAGTACGGGTTTTTCAAATTCAGCTCCGGCGTGCCGATCGGCTTGAACTGCAAGGCGATGAAGCTGCCGAGGTACAAATCGACGATCACTCGCTTCGGCGCTGAAGGAATCTCAATCTCTCCTTTGATCGTTTTCATGATGCGCACCTGTTTTTGGCTATCTGCGCTCGCGGCACTTTGCTCTTTGACCGCAACCGCTTGCGGATTGCCGGAAGCAGCGCCTGCCCCGCCACCAGTACCTGCACCGCATGCGCTCAACACCAGGGCGAAGCAGACCAGCATCGTCGCGACGATTGACAACTTGCGACTGTTCATCGATGTTTCATTCCTTCCTTTATATCGATAATGATTCTCATAACCACTATCAATATAACGGCGGACGGAAAGCGGAACAATGGACGAACGGCGCAAAGCGTATGGACAAATTTCCGTCCCGAGCGCTTCCCCCTGTTTTTTGAAGCGGATCGGCGACATCCCCACGTATTTCGCAAACAGTCGCGAAAAATAAAAACGATCGGCGTAGCCGACTTTTTCGGCAATTTCCTGCACAGTGGCATCCGAATGCAGCAAAAACGCTTTGGCTTGCTCCATCCTGACCTGGATCACAAACTCCATCAAGCTGTGCCCCGTCTGTTTTTTAAACAGCTTGGACAGATGCTTGGCGCTATAGCCGAAGCGCTGCGCGATCGTATCGACTGACAGAGGCTCCGCGTACTTGCCTTGTATGTATAAAATCGCTTGCTCGACAACAGAAAGCGCCCCCGTCTTCCCGTCCTGCTCCTGGAGCTGCTGCAAAATCTGGTGCACCCACAGCTGAAACAGCGTTTTGACGTGAAATCGCTGCAAAGGTGTGGACGACTGCCATTCCTCGTACATGGCGACAAGCAAGTCTAGCAGTTCGAGCGGAACTTTCGGCTTGACTTCGTACGTGCGGGCGAAAGGATTGGCTGTCTCAAGCAGGACGCGAAGCTCTTTTCGCCAAGGCAGAAACACTTTCGCCTGATAGAGGATCAAATAAAAGACGACGGCATCGTCCAGGCAATGAATCTCCACCCGCGAGCCTTTTCCGCTGTGCAAGACGTGGAAAGGACGCGCGTCGTAAAAACGCCCATCCAGATAGACATGGGCGTGCCCGATCGTCGTGTACAAAAATGCGCTGGCTGGCAAGCAGTAGGAAAACGGGGCTTCATCGCCTCGCAGACGATGCTGCCGAACATCGATCATTTTGATTGTCGCCTGGTTCCACAAGGCGATGTACTGTTCCAGTTGCAGATGAATCTCCCCCTCTTTTTTCCAGCAGACTGGACTGTTCTCTACAACACTCTATCGATAACCATTCTCACTGTCAATTCACGCATCGCGCTAAAGGGCCATGAATGCTGCGTGAACGGCAAGCGGCTCTATCCCCTTTTCTTTTCCGGAAAAACAGCGACGCGTTTTTCAATCGAGTAGGAGGGGGCGACT